>CALVTV010000022.1 GCA_944363005.1 uncultured Clostridia bacterium
AGTAGTCTAAAAAGCGACCTGCTACGCTGAAGGGGAGAAAGGATGAAATGAGGTTTTGACAGAAAAACAAGTCAATCTTGCATAACAAAGCCTAAATTGGGCTGATTTTCGGATATATCAGCCTATACTTGCATCTTCAACACTAGAAACTGTAAAAAGAAAGAACACCGACATTGTATCAATATCGGTGTCCTTTGGTGTGTCTGCGCTGATATAATGATACAAGTTACGATTACCGGCTCGACCGATTCGGGGTGTTCACAGCAGGTGCAATTGCACCCCCTGTGAACACCCGTTTTTTAGATACTTGTTCATGAACAGTTCTCTTTCACCGGGTGATTCATCCCCCTTGGTATATCCAGTCTGGAACATGTACCAATATGACAGACTCAGTCACGTCCCGAATTCCTCATCACACAGCGAGAGCGTACGCGCTACGACAGTGTCCATATCGAAGTAGCGGTATTCTGCCAGCCGCCCGCAAAAAAGCACGTTCTCCTCCGCGTCGGCCCACGTCTTATAGCGCTGGTAGAGCGCAGAATTCTTCTCGTCGTTGACGGGATAGTAGGGGTCATCGCCGCGTTCCATTCCCTGCTGTATCCGCGGCTGATGATGGTATGCGGCAGGCTGTTTCCCTGCGCATCCCGACCGAACTCAAACCACTTGTGCTCGATGATGCGGGTATAGGGTGTTTCCCTGTCCGTGTAGTTGACGACCGCGTTGCCCTGATAGTTGTCCACATCCAGAATTTCGTGCTCAAAGCGCACGCAGCGGTATTCCAGCGTGCCAAGCGAATAAGCGAAGTACGCGTCGATCGGCCTGGTATAGATCACCTTGTCCGCCACGCTGTCAAAGGTGCTCTTCTCCTTCAGGTAATCGGTGTCCAGATGCACCTCGATGCCCTCCAACATCCGCTCGATCATCCGCGTATAGCCGCCGATGGGAACGCCCTGATAAACGCGCGTCGAAGTAGTTATTGTCAAATGTCATGCGCACAGGCAGGCGCTTGATGATGAAGGCGGGCAGGTCGCGCAGTCGCGTCCCCACTGCTTCTCCGTATAGCCCTTGACGAGCTTCTCGAAGATATCCCGCCCGACGAGGGAAATGGCCTGCTCCTCGAGGTTCTGCGGCTACCCAATGCCCGCCTTGCGGCGCTGGCGCTCGATCTCGGCGGCAGCTTCGGCGAGGGTGGTCACGCCCCACATCTTATTGAAGGTGTACATGTTGAAGGGCAGCGAGTACAGTTCTCCCTGGTAATTGGCCACGGGGCTGTTGGTGTAGCGATTGAAATCCGCGAAGCGCTGCACATAGGGCCTGTGCAAGCCACCGGCTTTGCCGGTGGTTTTGACTGATCTTCCGAATCCTCACTCAATCAGCCTGCTCTCCCTGAGCAGGATCTCAATATCCGTTCCCTTCACCTTTTTGAGCACAATCCTCAGCAGCTCGTGCTCCATGAAGCCCAGCTTCACGTCGGTGATCGGCTTCTTGTCGATGGCGTAGTAGCAGGCGCGCAGCAGCTCGCGCACGTCATACTTGCTGCCCCAGACCTCCGGCACGCCGCGGTCGACGTTCAGCAGCGTGTAGACCGCCTCCATGCCCGTGCGCATCGAGTATTCGATGGTGAAGATGGTGTCGCGGGGCGTCTCCGTGAACTGGCCGAGGAAGGCGAAGTTGACGGATCCGTCCGGCACCACATGCGGGCGATCCTCATTCTTCCTGGGCTGGAAGAAGGCGTTGATGTAGGGCATGAAGCACGTCGTGGTGTTGCAGGCGTCCGCCGCCAGCGCGTCAATCCGCTCCTCCGGCACGCCGATGTGGCAGAGCCACTCCCGGCAGACCTCCTCGCCGGTGCATTCCCGCATGGGCTTTTTCACGTAGTTGCCCGGCTTGTTGGTGTTCAGCGCGTAGAGCCAGATGAGCACCATGTTCTTGTCCTGCGATTTGAACTGCGGCTGGCGGTTGATCGTCCAGGAGAGGTACCAGTTCTCGGCGCTGTCCTTGACGGTCACGATGCCGCCGGTCGTCACCTTCCCGGCGCGGGGATCGCGCTGGCAGATGTCCATGATGTGGCGGATGATTTCCTCGTTCGAGGTGGCGACCGTCGCGCTCATCCAGTTGGTCGCCTCGATGTCACTGCAGAAGGCGTCCGGGTTGCCGAACTCGCCATGCGTGGCCTGCGCAGCAATCGCCTTCCACATGTCCCACGATTCGCCGCGCCCATTCTCCAGACCGCTCAGGTCCGGGGCGTGCGTCTGGTCGCCGTAGCAAGTGGAATCCGTGCAGCAGCCGTTGGTGATGAACACCAGGTCGTCCTCGATCAGGTCGATGGTCTGCTGCTGCCCGTCCTTGACATAGACGATCTGACGGGCGATCTTCCTGTCGCCCACCGTCTCGATGACGACGTTCTTCACGTCCATGCCGTACTCGATGCGCACGCCGTGGGATTCTAGATACTTGACCAGCGGCAGAATCAGGCTCTCATACTGGTTCAGCTTCGTGAAGCGCAGCGCGCTGAAGTCCGGCAGGCCGTCGATGTGGTGGACGTAGCGGCAGAGGTAGCGCTTCATCTCCAGCGCGCTCGACCAGCGCTGGAAAGCGAACATCGTCTGCCAGTACAGCCAGAAGTTCGTCTCCCAGAAGGAATCGGGCAGCACCTCGGAAATCTTCTTGCCCTCCAGCTCCTTTTCCGGCGTGATGAACAGCTTGGAGAGCGCCATGGCGGACGCCTTGTCCAGCCCGAACTTCTTATCGGTGTGCGCGTCCTCGCCCTGATGCACGGTGGCGCGGCACAGCGAGTAGGTGGGATCGTGCTTGTTCAGCCAGTAATACTCGTCCAGCACGGACGCGCCGGGCGTTTCCAGCGAGGGCACGTCGCGGAACATGTCCCACATGACCTCGAAGTGGTTGTCCATCTCGCGCCCGCCGCGCATGAAGAAACCCTTCGTGACGTCCTTGCGTCCGTCGCAGCTGCCGCCTGCCAGCTCCAGCTTTTCCAGCAGATGAATGTGCTCGCCCTTCATCTGCCCGTCGCGCACCAGATAAAACGCGGCGGTCAGGCCGGCCAGACCCGTGCCGATGATGTAAGCGGATTTCTTGTCAACGCCCTCCGGCTTCTCGGGATGGGCAAAGGATTCGTAGGTACCAGCGGAATAATACATATTTCAAACCTCCTGTTGCTTGGTGATGGTTTCATTATAGAAAAAATCAGGAGGTTTTCCATAAACAGAAGCCGCTCCGTGATGAAAGCTTCATCACCGGGCGGCTTCTGTAAAGCTTTTTATCAGATTGCGTCAAATGATGGACTGTACGCTGAACCTTTGCAGCCCCTGCGCGATGTTGCCCTTGATGAGCGTCACCAGATGATCTACCAGCGCCTTCGGGTCCTGCTGCATGTCGTCCTTGATCCAGTCGAGCATCAGCCCGATGAACACATAGCTATATACGCGCGCGATGAACGCCTTGTCCTCGTCCCGAACGGTCATCCCGGCGGCCTCCTCGTTGATGACGTCCAGCAGCAGATGATCCACCAGCGGCCTCAGATACCGCTCCACCTGCTCCTGATGCACGCAGCGGTACACGTTCATGATGAAGGGCTTGTTGGCCCGCACGGCCTCGAAGATCTGCAGAAAGCCCTCCTGCCATGTGGCGTAGGTTTTCTTCTCCTCCAGCGCGGCCCGGGCATCCTCCAGACAGGCCCACTCCACCAGATCGTAGATGTCCTTGAAGTGATAGTAGAAGGTCATGCGGTTGATGCCGCAGTCCTCGGCAATATCGTTGATCGTTATCTTCGTCAGGGGCTTTTTCAGCAGCAGATTCTTGAGCGACCGCTCCAAAGCCCGCTTTGTGATCTTAGACATGTCATCATTCCCACCTTATAAATCGAAGAGCTTGTGTTCCAGCGTCTTTATGATACCACAGAAGCCGCATCCGTTCCAGTGGCAATCGCGCATGCGCACGGCATGGAAATCATGGCATAGCTTAAACTTTCATTTCCACTGGATGAGCCGGTGGTTTTCGTTTGGATAATGACAAGGCGCCGGGCCGTTGCATCATCAGGGCCTGACGCCTTGTTTTTCAAGGTTGTGCGTCGCTGTCATTTGAAAAGGCCACTTCGGCCAGAACTGCCTGTCCGGCAGAGAGATATTCCAGCTTGATCGACTTGCGCTCCAAGAACCAACTCTCCACAGCCTCCCAGGCAGCAACCCAACCAGCGATGCTCAGAAACTCCATGAAGACCGGGTTGGAAGCAGAAAGCTCCAGCGCGAAATAGAGCGCCAGGAGGATGACGCCAAACATCGCCAAGCCGATTGTCTTCAGCCGATTGATCCGCAAATCCTCCTTTTTATCCCGCAGGTTGTACATGTAGTGCTCCTGAATGACCTCGCGCACGGTTTGCTGTGTGTCCCCGTCCGGTACGTGCCCATGAAAGCAAATCCGAACCGGGTATTTCAGGGGAATCGTGTACAGCTTTTCATCAATCAGCTCATAAATCGCGCCGCTCAGATCCCGCTGCTTTTGATATGTCAGCGGATTGAACAGCTCCGCGCCGTCAAACAGATTGACGTCAATCTGTGCTCTTCCATCGTCACAGAGGTACTCGCGCTCCGTCATTTCATCGGCGGAGGGAATCCGCTGTTCCAACTGCTGCATCTGCGCAAGCAACGTCTTCATCCTGTTCATGATCGCTCCTTTCCCGGCCAGGCCGGTTTTCTCGTTTCCCGGCGCGTCAGAGCCCTTGAGGCCGACAGCTGGTATCGCTAAGCGCCTTTCTGTGCCTGGCCATCCTGCTTTCAAGATTCAGCCGGTTCGTGCTGTGCTTGAGCAGCACGAGAAACTCGATGATGCGCTCGCGGCTCTCCTTGGGCAGTTCCATCATGCGCGATATGGAGCCCGTCATGGTCCTCAGGCGGTCCCTGCGGATCTCGGACAGCGTGGTCGCCCCGGAGGCATACAACACGTCAAACAGGCACTCCACGGCTTGCCGCCGCTCATCCATAGACATCTGCTGGAGCCATGTGCGGACGGCCTGGTCCACCCGGAGGCTCCCAGACGTCAACGCATCCAGCTCCACAAAGTGATTGCCAACGATCTCCCAGGAAAAGCCGTCGTGCTGCAGAATGCCGATTTGCAAGCTGTCCACGATTTTGCGATGCTCATCGTGGGAGAGCAGCATGCCCACGACGGACGATTTAGGGACAATCGAGTGAATCGCGTGGGCGATTCGCCGGTATCCGTCGGAGGCGAGTAGTTCCTCCTGAAATCCCGGGCCGTCATTGGACCACACGGCTTTGATCCGCTTCTGGATATCGACGGGGGCGAAGGAGGCGGCATACACGGCCAGATTGCCGCCCTTAGAGTGGCCGCCAAGAAGCAGCTGCTTTTCAGGATAGCGTGATGCAGTCTGGATCAGATAATGCACGGCTTCCCTGTGCGAGGGAATTTCCGGCATACAGGTGAGCAGGAAGTCCTCCTTCCAGCCCGCCAGATCATCCGTCGTGCCCCGGAAGGAGAGGTAGAGCTGCCGGCTGCTGATGTGGATGCAGATCGCATCAAACTGCTTGGCGTTCGCCGCGTCGAACAGGTCCACGCGGGAGGACAGCTTCATCCGCCGGTAGCGGCGGGAACGGGCCATCAGATACAGGAGCCACCGCAGCGACTCCTGCGAATTGCTGGCGGTGCGCGGCGGATCAGGGACCCCGGTTTCCTGAAAAACCTTGTGTGCGGCCTGCTCGACGGTGATCTCGCCTTGTCCGGGCTCTGGGATGATCTGCTTAAAGTCGAAGTAGCTCAGCATGGAGAGGATCAGGTTGTCCACCTCGCCAAATGGGCTTTCGGAGAGCGTCAGGTCGCCGCGCCACTGGATATACGCAAAGATGTTGCCCATCGCTATTCCTCCGTCGGGAAATCGGTGGGCTTCATGACCTTCACCGCGCACAGCGCGACGCACAGACTGAGGATGCCTTCCGCTAGCAGGGAGATGCCCATCAGCCCGGTGAGCACCTGCGCACTCTGCGAGGGACGCAGCATCAGCAGCATCCCCGCTATGCCGGCCAGAATTGCCATGACCAGAATCAGCCACCACGTTTGGAGGCCGAAGCGCCGCGCGTCCAGCGACGTCTGGATTTTGAGCAGACCATCCGCCAGAACGGCAATACCCAGAATGACGCACAGAAAGCTCATCACATCCTCTGGGCGCAGCAAAACGACGACACTCAACGCCATGAGAAGGATGCCGAATGCCAGATCGTATTGAAAGGCCAGCTGATACTGATCACGGGAAAGATATCCAATCAGCTTGATGACGCCGGATACCCCCAGAACGAGGCCGACCACGATGCCGATTACCGACAGGGACAATCCCGGCATCAACAGCATCAACAGGCCGAGAGCGCATAATATGATCGAAATGACGATATAGGCTTTCTTCGCTGCCCGAATGAGCCTGACAGAATCCATAGGTGTTCCTCCTCTGTGTTGATTACATCCCATGAGGGTAAGGAAGCGTATGTGCTCCGGATGGCTGCAAAAAGTATAGCAGAGTGTCGTCCGTTCGGAAAATAGGCACATCTCAAGCGCTGTTCTAAAACTGTACATTCCTGCCTTCCTGGCTGAAAAACAGACACTTGCGCTCAAATGCACAAAAAGCAGGCTGTGCCTGCCCCCATTTCCGAACAGCTATGCAAAAGCAAGTTGCTCCGTGCTCGCTGTACGATTGTTTGCGCAATTCCCTATACGGCAAAAAGGCGGGATCGCTGTGACCCCGTCTTTTTGTGTTGTGCTTCAAATCTGTGTGCTCCGAAGAAGCAGATCTTTGACTTCTCCTTCGCGCAGCTTGCATAAGCGGGTCATATCCTGCAAGAAGCTTTCTTTCATGCTGTTGTTCAGCCAGTTCATGATCTGACCATAACACTCGCAGGAATACGCCTCAATGATAATCCGCTGATCATCCTCCTGAATCCGGATACTGCCCAAATCATCCATTGCCTTGTCCATATACCGGGTGACAGTATGCTGACAAATCTTGAAAAGCTGCTGCTCAAAGACAACCCGGTTGGACGAATGATAGACATGCATGACGACCCGACGACGCTTCAGAGCAAAATTGATCACACTCTCAAAGCATTCCCAAAGGGAATTGATGACGAGGCTCTCCTGAATGATTCGATTGGCATCCTCCATGAAGATCGCATAGATGAGGGACGGCAGGTCTTCAAAATGATAATAGAAGGTATTGCGGTTGATGCCGCAGTCCTCCACGATATCCTTGACGGTGATTTTGTCAACAGGCCGATCCTCCAGCAGACGGAGGCAGGAATCCATAATGGCTTTACGCGTAAATGATGCCATGCGTACCTCTCCACCTGCTTTCCGCTTTTTCTTGTTCTCCGGAACAATCTCCGCTTTTCATCTTTCTCGCGCAAAGTAAGTATATCATGGGGATGGGCACCCATGCAATATGGAACTTTTCAAGCTCAATGCACAGGCAGCCGTCGCAGCACTTGTCTTCATTTTCCAGATCTTTTCCAACACTTCTGTGGATTTGCCTAAAAAACAGGCACTTCAGACCCGCTGCACAGAAATCCATCACCACGCTGATTTTGTCGGTTGTCGTTTCTTGGCGGTTTTTTTACAATACAACCATCCGCCAGTACCACATCATCTGACACATGGAGATAAAGGAGATATCGTTATGGGGTTGACCGATCAAATCAAAAAAACCGCGCTCAAAACAGCATTTGGCTATCTGGAAAAGAATCCGGAGGAAAACGCTCCCAAGCTGATGGCCTGGGTGGACAAGCTGGCGGGCACCGGCCCGGACAGCTTCCAGGCACAGCGCGACGCCATTCGCGCCGTCATCAACGACCCTGACAACAACATGTACCGGCTCGTCATGGACATCCTCACGCAGACGGATAATGAGGTGCTCAAGGCGACTTTCACCAACTTCTTCCTCAACGCGAACATCATCGGCTGGCCTGTTCAGGAAAAGAACCGCGAGAAGTACGGCTGCAACATCCCCTGGGCCATTCTGCTCGATCCAACCTCGGCCTGCAATCTGCACTGCACCGGCTGCTGGGCTGCGGAGTACGGCAACAAATTGAACCTGTCTTTTGACGAGATCGACTCGATCATCACGCAGGGCAAGGCGCTGGGCATCTACATGTACATCTACACCGGCGGCGAGCCGCTGGTGCGCAAAAAGGATCTGATCGCCCTGTGCGAAAAGCACAGCGACTGCCAGTTCCTCTCCTTCACCAACGGCACGCTGATCGACGAAGCCTTTGCTGACGAGATGCTGCGCGTGAAGAACTTCATTCCCGCCATCAGTCTGGAGGGCTTTGAGGAGGCGACCGACGGCCGCCGCGGCCAAGGCGTCTATCAGAAGGCTGTCCGCGCCATGCAGATCCTGCATGACAAGCACCTGCCGTTCGGCATCTCTGCCTGCTACACCAGCGCCAATGTGGATTCCATCGCCTCGGACGAATACATCGACTTCATCTGCGGCCTGGGCGCGCGCTTCATCTGGTATTTCCACTACATGCCTGTCGGCAACGACGCCGCGCCGCAGCTGCTGCCCAGCCCGGAGCAGCGGGAATACATGTACCATCGCATCCGCGAAATCCGCTCCACCAAACCCATCTTCGCAATGGACTTCCAGAACGACGGCGAGTATGTGGGCGGCTGCATCGCCGGAGGTCGCCGCTATCTGCACATCAATGCCAACGGCGACGTCGATCCCTGCGTGTTCATCCACTATTCCAATGCGAACATCCGTGAGGTCAGCTTGCTCGACGCGCTGCGCTCCCCAATCTTCATGGCCTATCACGACGGGCAGCCGTTCAACGACAACATGTTGCGCCCCTGCCCGATGCTGGAAAACCCGGAGATGCTGCGGGAGATCGTCGAAAAGACCGGCGCGCATTCGACCGACCCGCAGGCACCTGAATCCGCCGACCATCTGTGCGGGAAGTGCGACGATTACGCGAAAAACTGGACGCCGACCGCAGAGCGCCTGTGGGCATGCAGCCACAGCTGCGCAGACTGCGCCTCTGCCTGCGGCAAGGAGGGCTGAGCTATGACCACCTATTTCACGTCCGAAAGCGTTACACAGGGTCATCCCGACAAGGTCTGCGACCAGATTGCCGACGCGATTCTCGACGCAGTGCTTGCCGCCGACCCGTATGCCCATGTCGCCTGTGAAGTGACGGCCATCACCGATTCCGTTCACATCTTCGGCGAGATCACCACGCTTGCGCGCGTTGATTACGAGGCAGTTGCGCGTGAGACGATCCGCGCCATTGGGTACACAACGCCCGGCCATGGCTTTGACGCCGACACCTGCCGGATTGTGGTTGACCTGCATGAGCAGTCGCCCGATATCAACATGGGCGTGCAGCGTGAAAACGAGGAGGAAAGCGGTGCCGGCGATCAGGGCATGATGTTCGGCTATGCATGCCGGGAGACGGAAAGCCTCATGCCGCTGCCCATCGAGCTGGCCCATGCGCTCACGCGCCGGCTCGCCGATGTGCGCGAGATGCGCATCATCCCAGAGCTTCTGCCGGACGGAAAGGCGCAGGTGACCGTTCAGTATGAGGATGGCATCCCCACGCGCATCGACACGGTGGTGGTCTCCACCCAGCACACGGACAGCATTTCCGAAGCAGAGCTGCGTGCGCAGGTGATCGACGAGGTGATCCTCAAGGCGCTGCCGGCCAATCTGCTGGACGATCGGACGCACATGCTGATCAATCCGACCGGCCGCTTTTTGATCGGAGGCCCGGCGGGTGACAGCGGATTGACAGGCCGCAAGCTGATTGTGGATACCTACGGCGGCTATGCGCGCCACGGCGGCGGTGCGTTCTCCGGCAAGGATCCGACCAAGGTGGACCGCAGCGCAGCCTACATGGCGCGTTATCTGGCCAAGAATGTCGTTGCCGCGGGCTTTGCGGACCGTTGTGAGGTGCAGCTCAGCTATGCCATCGGCGTGGCACAGCCCGTCTCGCTGCTGGTGGATACCTTTGGCACAGAATCTATTCCCACCCAGGAGATTCGCAGGCTGATTCTTGACAGCGTAGACATGCGCCCGACAGCGATTATCCGCCGCTTTGAACTGCGCGAACCGATATACAGCAAGGTTTCCTGCTATGGTCACTTTGGAGAGCATGCCAGAGAGATGCCTTGGGAACAGATGGAGTTGGCTGCCGTGTGGCTTCAGCAGACGCGTATACACTGCGCATAATCCGGCGCTTTCATCCACACAGGAACAGCCGGAGCATCGCTATCCTGATGCTCCGGCTTTGTTTCTCCGCGCATCAGGGGAGAATCGAAAGGAAGGTTATCATGTCCGTCAAGATTATCGCAGATTCCACCTGTGATCTGCCTGCGGATTTGCTGGCACAGTACGACATCACCATTCTGCCGCTGTCCATCAACAGGGATGGGCAATTCTATAAGGACGGCGTCGAAATCACGCCGCAGGACATCTTTGTGCATGTCGATGCGGGCGGCGCGCTCTGCTCGACAGCGGCTGTCAACATCGAAGAGTTTACAGCCTGCTTTGCCCAGTACAGCGGCGCGTACGATGCGGTCATCTGCGTGACCATCAGCGCGGAGATGTCCAGCTGTTATCAGAACGCCTGCATGGCTGCCGCATCCTTTCCCAATGTCTATGTGGTGGACTCCCGCAACCTGTCCAGCGCACAGGGCCTGATTGCCCTGGAGGCTGCAAGACTTGCCCCGCAGGGGTTCTCAGGCCGCGAAATTGCCCGAATCCTGAACGAGGCAACCGGCAGGGTGCAGTCCAGCTTTCTGCTTGACCGGCTCGACTACATGCGCAAGGGCGGGCGCTGCTCCGCCGTCGCCGCGCTGGGCGCCAACCTCATGCACCTCAAGCCCTGCATCGCCGTCCGGGAGGGCAAAATGGGCGTCGTGAAGAAATACCGCGGCTCCTTTGAGCACTGCATGGTTCAGTACACCAAGGAGCTCCTGACGCAGCATCCTGACAGCGGCAACGACATTGCCATTGTCGTCCATCCCGCCGCGGATCGCGCTGCCGTTGAGGCGACCCTTCGCACGCTGAAGGAGGATGGACGGTTCAGGGCCGTCTATGAAGCCCGTACGGGATGCACCGTGGCCTGCCATTGCGGAGCGAATACCATCGGCGTCATGTTCATGACCGACTGACCCAAACGGCTGCTTCTTTCAGCCACAAAAGCATGGTATACTGAATCACAGCGTTTAGGGGAAGGAGAACAGGTATGAAGATCGGCATCATCGACGTGGGCGGCGGCTTCCGTGACGTCTACGGCGCAGGCGTGCTGGACGTGTGCATGGAGCAGGGTATCCGTTTTGATTACTGCATTGGTATTTCGGCGGGAAGCGCCAATCTGGCCTCGTATCTGTCCGGGCAGGCGGGGCGCAGTTATACCTTCTATATGGAGTATGTCTTTCGCAGGGAATACGCCAGCCTAGATAACTGGCTGAAAACCCGGAACTACGTAAACCTTAATTACGTCTACGGCACGCTTTCCAACAGCGACGGAGAGAACCCGATCGATTATTCTGCCATAGAAAGGAATCCAGCAAGCTTCTATGTCGGCGCGTGCAACGCCATGACGGGCGAACCGATTTATTTCGATAGGACATATCTGGCACAGGATCACTACGATATCTTCAAGGCCTCCTGCGCCCTTCCGGTGTTCTGTCGTCCCTACACGATTGAGGGTATTCCGTATCTGGACGGCGGCATTTCTGATCCGATTCCTCTGGATAAGGCTTTCAACGACGGATGTGACAAGGTTGTTCTGATCCTGACCCGCCCGATCGACCAGCCCCGTCAAGCAAGAAAGGATCGCGTGATTGCCGACCTGCTTTCGCGCTCCTACCCAAAGGCCGGTGAAAGGATGCGCATCCGTTATCAAACGTACAATGCAGGCGTAGCGCTTGCCCAAAGGCTTCAAGCGCAGGGAAAGGTGCTGATCGTCGCACCGGATGATATCTGCGGACTTTCCACTCTCACAAAAGATCAGGGGAAATTGAAGGCAATGTACGAGAAAGGGGTTCGGGATGCAGGAAGCATTGACGCATTTTTGAGAAATTGATTCTGAGCTTGCTGCGGTATAAAAGGGGGGATAATTCGCCCCTCGGACACATGCACATGAACAGGTTCCAGCGGTTCCCCTTCGTTTGTCCAGAAGAATACACAGTAGCGGTCAATCCTCAAGACCAGAGGCACCGCGGAAGCCTCCTTTTTGCGCAAACTCCAGAATCAACGGGGCTGTGAAAAAAGCCCCTGTTCCTATTATACACGAACAACAAACAGCAAACAAGAGCCTACCGCCGCGCATCTCCTCCGGCAGCATCTCGGGGCACATGCTTCATCTGCTATGCAGGCATCCATCGCGGAAGGGAGGATTGGCAATAGCCGATATGCCCTGTTCTGGCGGCAGGATTTGATCGTTCGCACGCTTCTGCTTACTGACCATCCCCCAGGTAGAATCCGGACCAGGCGGAAAGCACGAATGAGCCTTCTTCCAACTGCTTCCAGGCTGTCCCGCTATGCAAATACACCTATTGGTTAGTAATGGTGAACTTTCCGGAATGCTTCTCATTATTTATATATACCAAGAGAGGTTCGACCTCGTGGCATGTATCCTTTGCTGCGGATGCTTCCCTCTTTGAGCAGCAATATCTCCTGCTGAAAGCCCAGATATCGAACCCGGTCCACCGTTACAGGATGGGCTTCCCGAACCGGAACGTCCAAAGCGTTTCCGCATATATCATGCAGAATCATGCGTTTGTTTTCCATAATGCAGCCTTTCTAACAAATCTCAATAGCAGATAATCATATGATTCCAATCCCAGATACCAGCATCCCAAATAGTCGTGGTATCCCACCAACTCGTAATGTATTTTGAATGTGCAAAAACCCCGCAAGCCCGGCTCCCGGCGAATTGCTCGCCGCCTGCTCAGCTTGCGGGTTTTTGCGTTGATTATATAGTCATTGGGATCTCGGTTCCGTCCTTGAAGCGAAAGACCATCTGCCTATCATTCTTCCCCTGTCCCTTGCAAACAGTCACGCAGTCAACCGTTCCAGCGAACACGCTTTCATCAAATTCAGTCAGAAGATCTGTCCTGCTGATCCTCTGAAGATAGGCTTCGATGCTTCGACTACGGCCTACCCTGTCCATGATCTGGCTTTTGACCTTCGCAATGCCTTTTTTCAGCTCGTCACACCGGGCGTACAGGGCTTCAATGCGGAGCTTGTACTCCTGCTGATCCTGCGCCACCTGCGCATTTTCCCGGATCAGGCGTTCTATCCTGTCGTTTACAGCATCCTGCTCTGCCTGCAGGCGCTCCGCCTTCTGTTCAAGGGAACTCGTATCATTCAGTGTCCTCAGCGCCTGAGAGCAGGCCTCAATGATCTCCGCTTTTTTCTGAATCATCTGATTGATCGCTTTCAAAAAAGCAGTTTGCAGCTCCTCTTCCCGAAGATGTGGCGAAGGACACGGGGAACCCTTCGTCTCGTACTTCCTGTTGCAGCGCCATATCTGCGAGCGATAAGCATCCGTGCTGTGCCAAACCTTGCTGCCATAGTACGCGCCGCATTCCCCGCAGACAATTCGGCTGGAGAATATGCTGACCGCGCTGGTATGCCTTCCCTGCTCCTGGCGGCGTCTCAATTCATGCTGGACAAGGTCGAACACCTCCTCCGTGATAATCGCCGGATGGCTGTTCTCAACATAGTACTGGGGAACCTCTCCCTCATTCGCTTTCTTTTTCTTCTGAAGAAAATCTATTGTGAACGTCTTTTGCAGCAAGGCGTCTCCTTTATACTTTTCATTCGTCAGAATGGATTTCACCGTGCTGCTCTGCCACTTCTCCTTGCCTGCGGGTGAGGGAACACCCTTTCTTCTTAGATGAGTGGCAATACCGGATGGGGTCTTACCGTCCAGAAACATGCCATAGATCTGCCGAACGATTTCTGCCTCCCGCTCCACGATTTGCATCGTTCCGTCTTCACCCTTCTCATAGCCAAGAAAGTGCGAGTAGGGTACGGACACCTTTCCATCCGCAATTCGCTTTCGCCAGCCCCATGTGACGTTTTCCGAGATTGACCGGCTTTCCTCCTGCGCCAGCGAAGACATGATGGTAATCAGCAGTTCGCCCTTGCTGTCCAGCGTGTCGATGTTCTCCTTTTCAAAGAATACCCCCACGCCCTTTTCCTTCAGCCTGCGGATCGTCGTCAGCGTATCCACCGTATTGCGGGCAAAGCGG
>CALVTV010000023.1 GCA_944363005.1 uncultured Clostridia bacterium
CAGCGCGCCGCACCTGCTCACGCCTGCGGGGCAGTTGCTCTTTCGCAAACACGAAATCCCAAGCGCCCGCCGCGGCCACCGGCAAAGCCGCGCACAGCAGATAGCGAACCGAAGACGTGCCCATGACCGCACCGAGCACCAGTGCCATGCATCCCAGCGCGCGCTGCACGGGGCGCTGCATCCAGCGTGCCGTCAGGCCCACGCAGGCGAACGTCAACACGGCATGCGGAACGTAATATGTGCCGATGAGGATCATCTGGCTGTAAACAACCGACAGCGCGCTGACCGAAAGCCCGGAAAACAGGCACGCATAGCGCCGGTTTGATCCCAGCTCCCGCGCGCACCCATAGCAGGCCGCCGCCATCACCGAGAGCAAGATCAGGTTGCCCAGCGTCCGCACCAACCGCCAGTTTCCGGGGAAGAGCGCCATCAGCGGCGTATACACGATCTGTGTAGAAAGCACGCGCACTTCCGTCGAATAGCGCCACGTACCGGAGATCAGCGTTCCCTCCCGGCTCAGATGTTGCGCCAGCGCCAGTTCCGACGCCATGTCCGAATCCAGATAAGCGCCGTAGCCCGCAATCAGGTAATACGCCGTCATCGCAAAACACAGCAAACACACCGCCAGGCATGCCCAGCGTTCCACATCCCGCCGTTTCACGGTTTCCGCCCTCCCTTTCGTCTTTTCTCCGCCCGAAAACACGGCCGAATCACGCGCATGTTTCGGGAAAACGGACGTATGCATCATTGTATCAGTGCGCACCGGTTTTGTCAAACCCGCCCCCGTCAACCTGCACAACTTCACCCGATCTGTCTTTTTCACGTCCTTCATTTACAGGCGAACAGGCGGGTGCTATAATGAAATCATTCCGGCCCTGTCCGGAGGAAAGAGGGGAACCGTATGACACTACATGAACTGGCCATCGGCAAAACAGCCGTCATCCTGTCCGTCGGCGGCGAAGGCGCGCTGCGCCAGCACTTTTTGGATATGGGCGTCATTCCCGGCGCACTCATCACGCTCGTCAAATTCGCCCCGATGGGCGATCCCATGGAATTTCGCATTCACGGCTATGAGCTGACGCTGCGCGTGGACGACGCAAAAAAAATCGAAATCGGAAACGTGCGCAACGAGGCGCCCGAGCGCGCCGATTTGCCCCGCAAGCCCAAGCTTGACCATCCGGGCCTCGGCGAAGGCGGCAAGTATCACGTCAAGGCCGATGAGCACCCGCTGCCCGAGGGCACACGGCTGACCTTTGCGCTGGCCGGCAACCAGAACTGCGGCAAGACGACGCTCTTCAACCAGTTGACCGGCTCCAACCAGCACGTCGGCAATTTCCCGGGCGTAACGGTCGATCGCCAGGACGGCGTCATCCGCGGCCATGCCAACACATTGGTGACCGACCTGCCGGGCATCTACTCGATGTCCCCGTATTCCAGCGAGGAAATCGTCACCCGCCAGTTTCTCTTGCAGGGCAAACCCCGCGGCATCATCAACATCGTGGACGCCACCAACATCGAGCGCAACCTCTACCTGACCATGCAGCTGATGGAGCTGGACGTGCCGATGGTGCTCGCCCTCAACATGATGGACGAAGTGCGCCAGAACGGCGGCTCCATCCGCGTCAATGAAATGGAAGCCATGCTCGGCATTCCGGTCATCCCCATTTCTGCCGCCAAGAACGAGGGCATCGACGAGCTCATCAGCCATGCGCTGCACGTCGCGCAGTATCAGGAGCGCCCCGGCCGCATGGACTTCTGCGCAGCGGACAGGGACTGCGGCGCCGTTCACCGCTGCCTGCACGGCATCATGCACCTGATCGAGGATCACGCGCGCGACGCGGGCATCCCCGTCCGCTTTGCCGCCAGCAAATTGGCGGAGGGCGATCACCTGATTCTCGAACAGCTCCATCTGTCGCAAAACGAGCAGGAGATGGTCGAGCACATCATCGTTCAGATGGAGGAAGAGCGCGGGCTCGATCGCGCCGCCGCCATTGCGGACATGCGCTTCGGCTTCATCCACAGCGTCTGCGACGCGACAGTCGCCAAGCCGCGCGAATCCCGCGAACACGCCCGCAGCCAGAAGATCGACAGCGTGCTCACCGGCAAATACACCGCCATCCCGCTGTTTGTGGCCATCATGGGCCTTGTGTTCTTTCTGACGTTCAACGTCGTGGGCGCGTTCCTCTCGGATCTGCTGGAGCAGTTGATCACCCTGCTCGGCAGCAGTGTCGAACATCTGCTGGTGACGGCCAACGTCAGCAGCGTTGTGCGTTCGCTGGTCGTGGACGGTATCTTCGGCGGCGTTGGCAGTGTGCTGAGCTTTTTGCCGTTCATCGTCACGCTCTTCTTCTTCCTCTCGCTGCTGGAGGACAGCGGCTATATGGCGCGCGTGGCCTTTGTCATGGACAAGCTGCTGCGCAAGATCGGCCTCTCCGGCCGCAGCATCGTGCCGATGCTCGTGGGCTTTGGCTGCACGGTGCCGGGCGTGATGTCCACCCGCACCCTGCCTTCCGAGCGCGACCGCAAGATGACCGTGCTGCTGACGCCCTTCATGAGCTGCTCGGCCAAACTGCCCATCTACGCCTTCTTTTCCGCCGTGTTCTTCCCGGATCACATCGCGCTGGTGATGATCGGGCTGTATGCTCTGGGCATCGTCATGGGCATCCTCGCCGCGCTCGTGTTGCGGCGCACGCTCTTCACCGGCGAGCCGGTTCCCTTCGTCATGGAATTGCCCAATTACCGCCTTCCGGGCGCCAAGAACGTCGCGCAGCTGCTCTGGGACAAGGCCAAGGACTTCCTGCAGCGCGCGTTTACCGTCATCTTCGTGGCAACCATCGTCGTCTGGTTCCTGCAAACCTTTGACATCCACCTGCGCGTGGTCTCCGATTCCCAGAACAGCCTGCTGGCGCTGATTGCCGGCGTGCTGGCACCGGTCTTCCGCCCGCTGGGCTTTGGCGATTGGCGCTTCTCCACGGCGCTGCTCACCGGCTTCATGGCCAAGGAGAGCGTCGTCTCCACGCTGACCCTCCTCTTCGGCTCCACCAGCGCGCTGATGGCCGCGCTCACGCCGCTCTCTGCCGTCTCCCTGCTGGTGTTCAGCCTGCTGTATACGCCGTGCGTCGCCGCCATTTCCGCCATTCGCCGGGAAATGGGCCGCAAGTGGGCGCTGACCGTGCTCGTCGGCCAGTGCGCCATCGCCTACGCCGCGGCGCTGATCGTCCGGCTGATCGGCCTGGCATTGGGAGGGGTGTGAGCATGAACCTGCCGACGCTCGCCGTGCTGCTGGTCATTGCCGTGCTCGTGCTGCTGGCCGTGCGCGTCATTCGCCGCAAGAAGCTGCTGCACACCTGCGGCGGCGATTGCAGCCACTGCGCAATGGGTTGCCGCGCCCGCGAGGACAACAAGCCCTCGCAGTAAGCCCCATCCCTTTATAGCAAAACGAACCTGCCCGAAAAACGGGAGGTTCGTTTTTTATTTGCCACGCTTACAGCTTGCCAAGCACCAGGTTGGAAAGCGCAAGTTCCTGCACCTGTCCGCCCTTGAAGAGAATCATGAAGTATTTGTCATCTGCGTCAAGCGTGAAGGAGACGATGTTCTCCCCGGGTTCCATGGCCTGTGTGTGCAGCAGTTCAAAACCGCTGGTGGTGTACAATTCCACAACGCTGTCCTCTGCCGGCGTGCCTTCACAGGTGAATTGCAGCGTATAGCTTCCCGCCTCCCGCCAGGCCGTCGGCACGCGCATGCGTCCTCCAGCCTGAATCGTGTACACCCCGCTGTCATATGTCGCGTTCTCCAGCTTCATTCGCCCAAAGAGCATGGCTCCGGTCAACTGCGCGGAGGACGCAAAGCCATAGACCGAATACGTACCGTTTTCGTAAATGCGCGGCGCAGCCGCCATCGCCAGCCACGGGGCAAGCTGCTCCTCTTCTTGGCGGGTGAGCAGCAGGAACGTCCGCCCCGGACAGACGTTCAGGTCCGAATACGCGTCCGGCTCCAGCCATCGGATCAGCTCCAGCGATACCTCCGAAACCGCCCCCTCTTCCGTCTCCACCGGCACTACGCCCGTAAACGTCAGTGCGCCCTGCGTGCGCTCCTGCATCACGCGCACGTTCCAGAATGTGCCGTACCCGTGGGTGTAACCGTTTTCCTGCAAAAAGGAAGCAGCGGCCATCTGATCGTCGGTTCCATCGCTGGAGGCTCGAGCGTCAGACAGCACGAGCATCTGCGAGACGCCCAGCTGCACGCATAACAACAACAAAAACAGCACGCGCAACCGCTGGCTCCTCTCCCGGTTGAGCACAATCGCGAGCACCGGCAAAAGGAAGATCACCGCCAGCACCAGATACCGGTTCAGATAGGTTCCCCGGATGAACACAAAGCAGAACAGGTTGACCATCACCGCCGCCAGCGCATACTGCATCAGGCGCTTTTGCGGCCCATCGCCCAGCCGGGCATACACCCGCCGCGTCATGACCGTCCCCAGGAAAAGCGTGCCCGCCACACAGAGGTTCACAACGCCCGCCGGTGAAAACAGCGCAGCCTCTCCGCGCCAGCCCAGCAGCTTGAGAAAATCCGCAGCAACAACCGCCAGCGACTCCACCATGGCCATGCCGTCCAGCGGGTTAAATGCGAAAGAAGACGCTGCGCCAACTCCGCTGACGAACAGCCGCGGCAGCACAATTTCCGACGCAGCATACCCCGCCAAGCAGGCGATAAAACCGGCCCCCGTCAGCAGGCCGAAGCGCATATGCGGACTGCGAAGGCTATGCTCCTGCGAAGGCACGAGCATCATCTCCATGGCCGCAACCACGACCATGGGGCAGACGAAGCACAGCACATAGCGCACGGACAGAAAGCCCTGCAAAAGGCACAGGAGGCCGTAGGCCACTACCGGCACGCGCCTACCCCGTTCTGCGGCGCAGAGCCATACCCCGGCACCGAGCAGCCCGATAGCGATGTGAACGATGTAGTATCCCCCGACCGTCACTGCCATAGCATACAGCGGGCTGGCCGTCACCGGCAAAAGCGCCGCCGCGCACAGCGCATATGCCCACGACAGGCGTGCCTTGCGGCAGACATACACACAGGCGCCCATGGCTAGCATCAGCCCCAGCGTATTGCCGATGATGCGCGCCAGAAAAAAGCTGGGCGTCAGCAGAAACGCCAGCGCGTAGAGCAAATTGATCTGTACAATGCGTACTTCCGTGGAATAGAGCCAGTCCATCTGCACCAGGCTGTGCGTGTCCGCCTGTTCCCGGGCAAGCATGAGCTCGGACGCCATGTCGCTGTCCAGATAGGTCAGATAACCCACGGCCTGCAACGCGACACACAGCGCCAGCGCCAGCACGCACAGCAGAATGCCTACAGCAATTTTTTTATTCTTCACGTTCTTCCTCCCCATCCCATGCCAAATCATGCTCAAAGCGAAGTCTGCCAAAGTCCTGTCTTCTATGAAAATCCGGCTTCTCGCTGCTCAGCGGCGCCCAGGCCAGGTAATGCGGGCAAACGGTACGGTCGCCGCACTTGTAAAAATTGCCCGCCGCCTCGCCTTCAAACGCGAAATCCGGCCAGTAGAGGCGGACAAACGACGCGGGCACAGAAAACTCGATTCCCCAGCCATCCCGCGTGTAAAACGGCTGGGGCGCAAAGAGCGCCTTCGCATCGCGGACCAACTGACGCACGCGCGTTTCCCGCTGCGCGCCGAAACCCAAATACAGGGTGCCCAGCGGGTTCCACTCAAAGTTCAAGTAGCGCGCGTCTGCGGCAACGGGCGCAAAGAAGAACTCCAAACAGCTGTCCTCGCAGACCATCGCGAGCGGATCGCTCTGTGTAGCGCGTATATCGCGTTCCTTCGCTTCCAGGCGAACATACAGGTGCTCGCCGTCGTGGCAAAGCTGCGCCCGCGCGGACACGTCGCAGGGTGGTAGCCACGCCTGATGCATGAGCTTTACGGCGGGAACGGCGGGCCAGTCCGGCTTCTCCATGCGCAGCACAGCGTATTCCAATTCGTTCGGCCGCTCAATCCAGTAACCCTCCATCGCTGATCCCCCCTTTTCCCCTCTATTGTAAAGCACGGGATGCCGCTTGACAAGGGCGATGTGGTTCTCCGTATGCGGTTGGGCTACGCCTTTCCCAACATACAAAAGCCTTTGGCGCAAAAAAGACAGGCTCCCGCCCGGGAACCTGTCCTCGTTTTATTCGACGATTGCGCCCTTGTTCGCGCTGGAGACCAGCTTGGCGTAGCGCGCCAGATAGCCGCGCGTCACGTTCGGCGGCGGGCAGGCCCACTTCTCGCGGCGGGCAGCGAGCGTCGCCTCATCGACCTTGAGCTCGAGCTTTCCGGCCGGGATGTCGATGGCGATGATGTCGCACTCTTCGACTCAACCGATCATGCCGCCGCTGGCCGCTTCGGGCGACACATGGCCGATGGCCGCGCCGCGTGTCGCGCCGGAGAAGCGTCCATCGGTGATGAGCGCGACCTCCTTGTCCAGCCCCATGCCGCAGATGGCGCTGGTGGGCGAGAGCATCTCGCGCATGCCCGGGCCGCCCTTGGGGCCCTCGTAGCGGATGACGACCACGTCGCCCGGGCGAATCTGGCTGGCGTAAATGGCCGCGATGGCCTCGTCCTCGCTGTTGAACACGCGCGCCGGACCCTCATGCACGAGCATTTCCGCCGCCACTGCGCTGCGCTTGACCACGGCGCCGTCCGGCGCGAGGTTGCCGCGCAGGATCATCAGGCCGCCGGTCTTGGAATACGGGTTGTCAAACGGGCGGATAACCTCGTGGTTGTAGTTCTTCGCCGCGGCGATCTCCTCGCCCAGCGTCTTGCCGGACACGGTCATCGCGTCCTCGACGAGCAGGCCACGGCCCGCCAGCTCGGAGAGCACGCCCATCACGCCGCCCGCCAGGTGCAGGTCGATGACGTGATGCGCGCCGGCCGGAGCCAAATGGCACAGGTTGGGCACCTTGGCGCTCGCCTCGTTGACCCAGTTCAGGTCAAAATCGACGCCCGCCTCGTGCGCGATGGCCGGCAGGTGCAGCACGGTGTTGGTCGAGCAGCCCAGCGCCATATCCAAGCAGAGGGCGTTGCGGAACGCCGCCTCGGTCATGATCTTATCGGGAGTGAGGCCCTCTTCCACCAGCTTGACCACGCGCATGCCGGTCTGCTTGGCCAGGCGGATGCGCGCGGCGTCGACGGCGGCGATGGTGCCGTTGCCCGGCAGCGCCATGCCGATGACCTCGGTGATGCAGTTCATCGAGTTGGCGGTGAACATGCCGGAGCAGGAACCGCAGCCCGGGCAGGCGGAGGATTCCACCGCGCACAGGCCCTCGTCGTCGATCTTGCCCGCCTTATAGGCGCCCACGGCCTCAAACACGGAGTTGAGATCCATGTCGCCCTTGCCGCCGGGCATGCGGCCGGGCATCATCGGGCCGCCGGAGACGACCATCGCCGGCAGGTTCAGGCGGCGCGCCGCCATGAGCATGCCCGGAACGATCTTGTCGCAGTTGGGGATGAACACCATGCCGTCAAACCCGTGCGCAATGGCCATCGACTCGCAGCTGTCCGCGATCAGTTCGCGGGACGCGAGCGAATACTTCATGCCCACGTGGCCCATGGCGATGCCGTCGCATACGCCGATGGCCGGAAATTCGACCGGCACGCCGCCCGCCATGCGGATGCCGTCCTTGACGGCCTGGGCGATGTTCCTCAGGTGATTGTGGCCGGGCACGCATTCGCTCTGCGCGGAAACCACGCCGATCAGCGGGCGGCTGAGTTCCTCGTCCGTCAGGCCCAGCGCCTTCCACAGCGAACGGTGCGGCGCCTTCTCGGGGCCGGTCTTGACGCGATCCGATACTGCCATCTTACAGCTCCACCTTTCCGCTCCAGCTCATCTTGCTGCGCAGGTCCTTGCCCACTTCCTCCAGCTGGCTGCCCGCCTCGATGCGGCGCTTGGCCAGGAAGTGCGGGCAGCCGGCCTGGTTCTCCAGCAGCCAGTTGCGCGCGAACGTGCCATCCTGAATCTCGGTGAGCACCTTCTTCATTTCCTTCTTGGTCTCCTCGGTGATCAGGCGCTGTCCAATCTCGTAATCGCCGTACTCGGCGGTGTTGGAAATGGAATAGCGCATGCCCGCAAAGCCATGGGCGAAGATCAGATCGACGATCAGCTTCATCTCATGGATGCACTCGAAGTAGGCGTTCTCCGGCTGATAGCCCGCCTCCACCAGCGTGTCAAATCCGGCCTTCATCAGCGCGGTCACGCCGCCGCAGAGCACGCACTGCTCGCCGAAGAGGTCCGTCTCGGTCTCCTCGCGGAACGTCGTCTTGAGAATGCCCGCGCGCGCGCCGCCGATGCCCGCGGCATAGGCCAGCGCATAGTCCTGCGCCTTGCCAGAGGCATCCTGATACACGGCGATCAGATCCGGTACGCCCTTGCCCTCCAGGTACTGGGAGCGAACGGTGTGGCCCGGGCCCTTGGGCGCGATCATCACCACAACGACGTCCTTCGGCGGTTTGATGCAGCCAAAGTGGATGTTGAAGCCGTGCGCGAAGGCGAGGATCATGCCCGGGCGCAGGTAAGGCGCGATGTCCTTTTCATACATCGCGGCCTGCTTCTCGTCGTTGATGAGGATCATGATCATGTCCGCGACCTTGGCGGCCTCGGCGGTGGTCATGACGGTCAGGCCCGCATCCTCGGCCTTCTTCCAGCTCTTGGAGCCCTCATACAGCGCGACGATCACGTCGCAGCCGGAGTCCCGCAGGTTCAGCGCGTGCGCGTGGCCCTGGGAGCCGTAGCCGACGATGGCGATCTTTTTGCCCATCAGGTATTCGAGGTTGCAGTCCTGCGCGTAAAACATCTGTGCCATTTTGGTTTCCTCCTGTTTGATAGTCAGACTCTATGATCAGACGGGGAAAATTCCCCGGGTGTCAGGTGACGTGTGTTGCTGCTTGGGCCGGGCCAATCAGTCGAAGATGTCGGACGTCATGACGCCGTCGCCGCGCTCGAGGGCGACCATGCCGGTGCGCACCAGCTCCAGCACGCCGTAATCCTCCAGCAGGCTGAGCAGCGAGGCGATCTTGTCGTTTTCCCCCGTGATCTGCAAGATCATCGAGGACTTGGTCACGTCGAGCACCTTCGCCTTGAAGATGTCCACCAGGCGCATGAGCCCTTCGCGCTCGGCGGGCCCGGCCTTGACCTTGACCAGCAGCAGCTGGCGCTCCACGGCGTTGCGGCTGTGCATGACCTGCACCTTCTGTACGCAGATGAGCTTGTAAAGCTGCTGCACGAGCTGTTCAATGTGCGCGTCGTCGCCCTTGACGACGATGGTGATGCGGGAGACCTCGTCATCCTGCGTCGGGCCGACGGCCAGGCTCTCGATGTTGAATCCCCGGCGGGAGAACAGGCCGGAGACGCGCGAGAGCACGCCCGGCTCGTTGTCCACGAGCACGCCGACGGTATAGCGGCGCAGATTTTCAGGATGGATGTACATGGTAAACCTCCGTCAATTCAGGCAGAAGGAGTCAATCGGGGAGCCGGGCGCGACCATCGGCGCGACCATCTCGTCGATATCCAGCAGGCACTCGATGAGGCAGGGGCCGCCGCGCTGCACAGCCTTTTCAAACGCCGCGCTGAACGCCGCGAGGTTGCTCACGCGCTCGGCGGGCAGGCCGTAAGCGTCGGCCAGCTTGAGGAAGTCCGGGCCGCGGTCGAGCGTCGTCTGGCTGTAGCGATGGCCGAAGAAGAGCGTCTGCCACTGGCGAACCATGCCCAGCGTGCCGTTGTTGAAGATGACGACGATCACCGGGATGTGGTAATAGGCGATGGTGGACAGCTCCGTCAGGTTCATGCGGAAGGAGCCGTCGCCCGTGACCAGCACGACCGGCTTTTTTTCCGGATCGCTGGTCGCCGCGCCCATCGCCGCGCCCAGGCCAAAGCCCATGGTGCCCAGGCCGCCGCTGGTAATCAGCTGACGCACGCGCTTGAAGGGGAAATACTGCGCCGTCCACATCTGATGCTGGCCGACGTCCGTGGCCACAGTGATCTGCGGGGCAATGGAGGCCATCGCGCCCAGAATCTTGCGCGGCTCGAAGAGCTCGTCGCTCAGGTAGTTCTCCATCATGCTGCACGCCTGCTGCATCCACTGCTCGTGGTGCTTTTGGGAAACGCGCGAGAGCAGCAGCTCCAGCACGATGCGCGCATCGCCGGTGATGTGCAGCGTGGTGGAGACGTTCTTGTTGATCTCCGCGCGGTCGATATCGATGTGCAGCACCTTGGCGCCGGGGGCAAACGTCTCCGCCTTGCCCAGCGCGCGGTCGGAGAAGCGCACACCCACCGCGATGAGCAGGTCACAACGCTGCATAGCGATGTTCGCCGCGTGCGTGCCGTGCATGCCGAGCATACCGAGCATGCGCGGGTTGTCGGCTGGCACCGCGCCCAGGCCCATGAGCGTGGAGACGATCGGCGCATCCGCGCGCTCGGCCAGCTCCTGAAGCTGCGCCTGCGCGCCGGAGAGGATCACGCCGCCGCCGCAGTAGATGAGCGGGCAATGCGCCTCCGCAATCAGCTGCGCGGCCTGCTCCAGCCGCGGTTCCGCCTTGACCTTGTAGCGCTCGAGCGCCTCGCCTTCGGGGCGCAGCTGCGCCGTCGGGTGCTTCATCGACAGGCGCGGGATCAGCTCCTCGCCGGAGAGCGGGGTATATTCCGTCTCGGCGATCTGCACGTCCTTGGGGATATCCACCAGCACCGGGCCGGGGCGGCCATTGGACGCGATGAAGAACGCCTCGCGCAGGGTGTCGGCCAGGCGCTCCACGCGCGTGACCATGTAGTTGTGCTTGGTGATGGGCATGGTGATGCCGGAGATGTCCGCCTCCTGGAAGGAGTCGGTGCCCATCAGCGACTGGGGCACATTGCCGGTGATGAACACGACCGGCGTGGAATCCATGTAGGCGGTGGCAATCGGCGTCACCAGGTTCGTGGCGCCGGGGCCGCTGGTGGCGATGCAGACGCCCGTCTTCCCGCTGGCGCGCGCGTAACCGTCCGCCGCGTGGCCCGCATGCTGCTCATGCGCGGTCAGCACGTGATGAATGCGGTCCTGGCGCTGATACAATGCGTCGTAAATGGGCAGCACGGCGCCGCCGGGAAAGCCGAAAACCGTGCCCACGCCCTGCTCGATCAGGCATTCGATCAGGATCTCTGCTCCATTGAGTTTCATGTTCACTTCTCCTTTGGTTCTGAAAAAGCAGCCTTCCTCCCTCGTTTAGGGCGAAAGGCTGCTTCGCGGTACCACCTAAATTCCGTGCCTGCGCACGCTCGACGGGCACGTTCATGCCCTATCCCCTGTAACGGTGGGCATCCGGCAGACCTACTGGGCTTGCGCCGTTCAGCCTGCGGCTCAGAGGCGACCAGGCCACGTCTTGCGCAGGAACCTCGCACCAGCGTTCCCTCGCTTCGCGCTCCCCCGTGGCTTCTTCCCCGTCATCGCCGGAAATGATATACGAACATCTTACCATGTGCGGCGGGGGATGTCAAGCACTTTAACGTGAAAAAGTGAACGCATTTCCACAAAGGCATGAAATGTATTCATCTTTGTTTGCGTTCGCTCCGCAAAAAAAGGACGCGATGGCTTCGCCTGCCGCCGCGTCCTTTTCCTTATTCAAACCCAAATGTGCGCTTTGCAAGCGCAACCCGTCTGAGCAAGCCTGATCTTGTTGTCAGGTTGATCAATACGCCTTAGCGAAGTAGATGACCTTCTTGGCCGGCTTGCCGCAGCAGACGCACGTCTCGCCGATGGGCGTCTGGTCGAACGGCATGCAGCGGGAGCTGGCGGAGAATTTCTCCTTGATCTCGTCCTCGCAGGCCTGCTCGCCGCACCACATCGCCTTCGCGTAGCCGCCGTTGACCTGCTCGCCCAGCTCTTCCATGGTATGCACGTCGGCGGTGTGCGCGTCGCGGAAAGCGCGCGCCGTTTCAAACATGTTCTGCTGCACGGCGTCGAGCATGGCGGAAATCGCGCTCTCCAGGCCCTCGATCGCCAGCGGCGCCTTTTCGTAGGTGTCGCGGCGCACGCTCATGACCTGTCCCTGCTCCAGATCGCGCGGGCCAACCTCCACGCGCACCGGCACGCCCTTGAGCTCCCACTCGTTGAACTTCCAGCCCGGGGTCACGTTGTCGCGGTCGTCGAACTTGACGCGCATGCCCGCGGCGGCCAGGCGGTCGGCCACGGCCTTCGCGCCCTCCAGCACGCCCGGCTTGTGCGCGGCCACCGGCACCACGACCACCTGAATCGGGGCGATCTTCGGCGGCAGCTTCAGGCCGCGCTCGTCGCCATGGGTCATGATGATCGCGCCAATCAGGCGGGTGGACACGCCCCAGCTCGTCTCATGCGCGTACTTGAGGGTGCCGTCCTTGTCGAGGAACTGAATTTCAAACGGCTCGGAGAAGTTGGTGCCGAAGTTGTGGCTGGTGCCGCTCTGCAGCGCCTTGCCGTCCTGCATCATCGCCTCGACGGAATACGTCGCGCGCGCGCCGGCAAACTTCTCCTTGTCGCTCTTCTGGCCGCAGTAGACCGGAACCGCCAGCACCTGCTCACAGAAGTCGCGATAGACGCCCAGCATCTGCATGGTCTCCTCCTGCGCCTCCTCGGCGGTGGCGTGGATGGTATGGCCCTCCTGCCAGAGGAACTCAGCCGTGTGCAGGAAGGGGCGGGTCGTCTTTTCCCAGCGCATGACGGAACACCACTGGTTGTACTTGAGCGGCAGGTCGCGCCAGCTCTGCACCCACTTGGCGTACATCGTGCAGAAGATCGTCTCGCTCGTCGG
>CALVTV010000024.1 GCA_944363005.1 uncultured Clostridia bacterium
GCCAGAGCGGCGAGACGGCCGACAGCCTGGCGGCGCTTCGCCTTTGCAAGGAGCGCGGCGTGCGCACGCTGGCGGTGGTCAACGTCGTGGGCTCCTCGATTGCCCGCGAGGCCGACGCCGTGCTCTATACTTGGGCCGGACCGGAGATTTCCGTGGCGACGACCAAGGCCTATTCCACGCAGCTGGCGGCTATGTACCTGGTGGCCACCAAGTTGGCGGCTACCCATGGGCGGATTGCGCCCGAACGCGAGCAGCAGCTCATCGAAGAGATGCTCGCCCTGCCCGAGAAGATTGAGCGCGTGCTCACGGACAAGGAACGCCTCCAGTGGTTTGCCAACAAGATGGCCGCCTGTCGCGACGTGTTCTTCATCGGCCGCGGGCTCGATTACGCCATCAGCATGGAGGGCAGCCTCAAGCTCAAGGAGATCAGCTACATCCATTCGGAGGCGTATGCCGCGGGTGAACTCAAACACGGCACCATCAGCCTCATCGAGGACGGCGTGCTCGTGGTTGGCGTGGCGACGCAGCCGGATCTGTTCCCGAAGGTGACCTCCAACATGGTGGAGGTGCGCAGCCGGGGGGCTTACCTGCTGGGGCTGACGACCTACGGACAGTATGCCATCGAGGATACGGTCAATTTCACGGTGTATGTTCCGCGCACGGATGCGCTCTTCGCCACGTCGCTGGCGGTGGTGCCGCTTCAGTTGCTGGCCTATTACATCAGCTGCGCCAAGGGCCTTGACGTGGATAAGCCGCGCAACCTGGCCAAGAGCGTCACGGTGGAGTGAGAACTCAGGGGGAATGCCTGTGCGGCATCCCCTTTTTCTGTTGGGGGGCGACTGGCCGGTTTTTCAATTTCCTGCTGAAAAGGTTGCTAAAATTCCCGGACGATGATACAATATACACTAGCGGGGTATGGAATCATGGAAGCAACACGGCCATTCGCCGCAGTCTGGAGGAATAAAATGGGTTTTTTGAGCAAATTATTCGACCCGACCGCCGGGGAGATCAAGCGCCTGAACAAGATGGTCGATCAGATCGACGCATTCGAAGAGGCGCATAAGCAATTGAGCGACGCGCAGCTGCGCGCCAAAACCGAGGAGTTCCGCGAGCGCTACCGCAACGGCGAAACGCTGGATCAGCTGCTGCCGGAGGCGTTTTCCGTCGTGCGCGAGGCGACTTATCGCGTCACGGGCAAGCGCCAGTTCCGCGTGCAGATGATGGGCGGCATCGTGCTGCATCAGGGCCGCATCGCGGAGATGAAGACCGGTGAAGGCAAGACCCTCACCGCGACCATGCCCGCCTACCTCAACGCACTGAGCGGCGAGGGCGTGCATGTGGTGACGGTCAACGACTACCTGGCCAAGTTCCAGGGCGAGGACATCGGCCGGATCTTCCGCTTCCTGGGCATGAGCGTGGGCGTCATTATCCACGACCTGACGCCCGAGGAGCGCAAGGCCGCCTATGCCTGCGACGTTACCTACGGCACCAACAACGAGATGGGCTTTGATTACCTGCGCGACAACATGGTCATCTACAAGAAGAACATGGTGCAGCGCGGCCATCACTTCGCCATCGTGGACGAGGTGGACTCCATCCTCATCGATGAGGCGCGCACGCCGCTGATCATCTCCGGCGCGGGCGACAAGTCCACCGACATGTACGAGAAGGCCGACCGCTTCGTCTGCACGTTGCAGGAAGGCGTGGAGCCCGAGGAGGACAAGTGGGAGGAAAACCCGCTCTCCGAGGAAGAGAAGGCCCAGATGCGCAAGGACTACGTCAAGGACGAGAAGAAGAAGACCTGCAACCTCTCCGAGGCGGGCGTGCGCAAGGCGGAAAAGTGGTTTGGCGTGGAGAACCTTTCGGACATCGCCAACAACGAGCTGCTCCATCACATCAACGCCGCGCTGCGCGCGCACGCGCTCATGAAGCGCGACGTGGATTACGTTGTGCAGAACGATCAGGTCATCATCGTCGATGAGTTCACCGGCCGTCTGATGGTCGGCCGCCGCTACAGCGACGGTTTGCATCAGGCGATCGAGGCCAAGGAACACGTGAAGGTCGAGCGCGAGAGCAAGACGCTGGCGACGGTCACCTTCCAGAACTACTTCCGCATGTACAAAAAGCTCTCGGGCATGACCGGTACGGCCAAGACCGAGGAGCCGGAGTTCAAGGGCATTTACAACCTCGACGTCGTGCAGATCCCGACCAACCGCCCGATGATCCGCAAGGACATGAACGACCTGGTCTACCGCACGGTCAAGGGCAAGTTCATGCAGGTGGTCAACGAGATCGAGCGCCGCCATCAGACCGGCCAGCCGATCCTGGTGGGCACGGTGTCCGTGGAGGTCAGCGAGCTGCTCTCCAAGATGCTGCGCATGCGCGGCATCGAGCACGAGGTGCTCAACGCCAAGTACCACGAGAAGGAAGCCGACATCGTCGCGCAGGCCGGCCACTACGGCGCCGTGACCATCGCCACGAACATGGCCGGCCGCGGCACGGATATTCTGCTGGGCGGCAACCCCGAGTACCTCGCCCGCCGCGCGATGAAGCAAAAGGGTTACGACGAGATGGTCATCGAGGAGGCCACCGGCTTCAACGAGAACGTCTCCCAGGAGGTGCTCGACGCGCGCGCGGTCTACAAGGATCTCTACGCGGGCTTCAAGAAGCAGACCGACGCTGAGCATGACCGCGTGGTCGCCGTCGGCGGCCTGCACATCATCGGCACCGAGCGCCACGAATCCCGCCGCATTGACAACCAGCTGCGCGGCCGCGCGGGCCGTCAGGGCGATCCGGGCTCTTCGCAGTTCTTCATCTCCATGCAGGACGACCTGATGCGCCTGTTCGGCACGGACCGCATCAGCGGGCTGATCGATAAGATGGGCCTGGCCGAGGACGAGCCCATCGAGGCGAAGATGCTCACCGGCCAGATCGAGAACGCGCAAAAGCGCGTCGAGGGCCGCAACTACGAGATCCGCAAGAACGTGCTGCAATACGACGACGTGATGAACGAGCAGCGCAAGGAGATCTACGAGCAGCGCCGCCAGGTGCTCGAGGGGCTCGACATGCACGAGACGATCGTCAAGATGGCCGACCGGCTCATCGAGACGGCCGTGGGCTCCTACTGCGGCAACGGCGACGACGTGGTGGATTGGGACATGGAGGGCCTGGCGGCCTACATGGAGCGCCTGTGTACGCGCATCGGCTTCTTTGCGGCGCACGAGGAGGAATTCAAGACCATCTCCAAGGATGATCTGATCGCCGCGCTCAAGCAGGAGGCCAAGGACTTCTACGCGCTGCGCGAAGCCGAGTTCGAAAAGATTCACATCGATACCCGCGAGCTGGAGCGCGTGGTGCTGCTTTCCTGCGTGGACAAGCGCTGGATGGATCACATCGACGCGATGGATCAGCTGCGCGACGGCATCGGCCTGCGCGCCTACGGCAACCGCAACCCGATTACCGAGTATCAGATCGAGGGCTACGACATGTTCGACGAGATGGTGCATCTCATCCGCGAGGACACCGTGCGCCGCATGTATCAGGCCCGCATCAACGTGCCGCAGGAGCGCCGTCAGGTCGTTCAGGTCAAGGAGACGAACCTGGAACAGGCCAAGCAGGCGGGCGGCCCCGCCGGCCCCAAGCGCGTTGAAAAGAAGGTCGGACGCAACGATCCCTGCCCCTGCGGCAGCGGCAAGAAGTACAAGAACTGCTGCGGCAAGGATGAGTGAGGGGCGACTGGTGGAGAACGTCTTTATCCGGCGGGAGCGGGAGGCGGATTACCGCGAGGTGGAAACGCTGACCCGTGACGCGTTTTGGAACCTGTATGAGCCGGGCTGCGTGGAGCACTACGTGACGCATGTGCTGCGCAAGCATCCGGACTGCGTGCCCGAGCTCGACCTGGTGATCGGGGTCGGGGAGCGGATTGTCGGCAGCATCCTGTATAGCCGCGCGACATTGACGGATGAGATGGGCCGGGAAAAGAAGATCCTGACCTTCGGACCGGTCTGCGTGCGGCCGCAGGACCAGCGCCGCGGCTATGGCGGACGGTTGATTCGCTATTCGCTTGAAAAAGCGGCGGAGTTGGGCTATGAGGCGGTGGTCATCTTCGGCAGCCCGGACAATTACGCCCGGCACGGGTTTGTCAGCTGCCGCAAGAAACAGGTCCATCTGGAAGGCGGCGGATATCCGGCGGGCATGCTGGTGCTGGAGCTGGTTGAGGGCGCGCTGGAAGGGCACAGCTGGGCATATCGCGGCAGCGCGGCCTACGAGGTGGACGCGCAGGCCGTGCAGGCGTTTGACCGCCTCTTTGAACCGCGCGAAAAGGCATGGCGTCCGAGCCAGGAGACGTTTTACATCCTGAGCCGGGCGCATCTGGATTGAGGATTTGCCCCGCGAGGGGTTGACAACGAGGACTGTATAGAGGGAAGTGATATCAACGTGATTGAACTGGACATTTACCGCCAGCAGATGGCACAAATCCGCGAAAGCATCGTTGAGGCAGGTGAGTCACTTTAACGTCGCCGGACTCAAGGAGCAGCTGCTTGAGCTGCATGAAACCATGAACGAGCCGGACTTCTGGAACGACCTCAAGCGTTCAACGGAGGTTTCCAGAAAGGTGCGCATTGCCGAGGGCAAGGTCGAACACTTTGCCAAGCTCAACCAGCGCGCCGACGACGTGGAAGCGACGATGGAACTCGCCGAGGAGATGCAGGATGAGAGCCTGGTCGCCGAGGCGGGCGAGGAAATCGAAAAGCTCAAAAAGGACCTGGAGGAGCTGCGCCTGGAGAGCCTTTTGCGCGGCGACTACGACAGCAACAACTGCTACGTCTCGCTGCACGCGGGCGCGGGCGGCACCGAGGCGCAGGACTGGACGCTCATGCTCTACCGCATGTACACGCGCTACTGCGAGCGCCACGGCTTTACCGTCAAGCTCATTGACCTGCTCGACGGCGACGAGGCGGGCATCAAGTCCGTGACCTTCGAGGTGGACGGCGAGAACGCTTACGGCTTCCTGCGCAGTGAAAAGGGCGTGCATCGCCTGGTGCGCATCAGCCCGTTTGACGCCAACGCGCGCCGTCAGACGTCGTTTTCTTCCGTGGACGTCTCCCCGATCATCGAGGATGACGACGACGAGATCGAGATTGACATGAAGGATGTCCGCGTGGACACCTACCACGCCAGCGGCGCGGGCGGACAGAACGTCAACAAGACGAGCTCTGCCGTGCGCATGACGCATTACCCGACGGGCATCGTCGTCTCCAGCCAGACCAGCCGCGACCAGGTGCACAACCGCGAGAACTGCTTGCGGATGCTGCGCGCCAAGCTGCTGGAGCTGCGCGAGCGCGAGCGCGAGGAGAAGATGGCGGACATCAAGGGCGAGATGAAGAAGATCGAATGGGGCAGCCAGATCCGCTCCTATGTGTTCCATCCGTATTCGATGGTCAAGGATCATCGTACCGGCTGCGAGACGAGCAACGTCAGCGCGGTGATGGACGGAGAGCTGGACGCCTTCATCACGGCCTATTTGCAGATGCAGTAAAACGGAGGGCGGGCGGTTGCGCCCGCCCTTTTGCGTGGAAGCGGGGGAGAAGCATGAACCGGTGGATTTCGGCGCTGTTTGCCGCGCTGGTGGTGGTGCTGGCCGCGGTCGGCGCGCTGTGCAGCGCGGTGATTTCGGTGGCCACGGACGAGACGTTTTACGCGGAACAGTCCCGCGCGGCTGTTGGGCAAATGCTGGGCACACAGGATGAGGACGCCATCACCGCGTATATTGGCCTTGACGCGCAAGAACAGGCGCAGGTGGCGCAGCAGATCGTCATTTACATGGCCAACGCAGGCGAGGGCGACGCACTCGGGCTTGAGGTGCTCAACGAGCGCGAGACCATCCACATGGCGGACGTGCGCCGGTTGATTGCGCTGTGCGAGACGGTGCGAACGCTGTGCGTGTCGCTGGCGGCGGGGTTGGCGGTCGTGCTCGCCTGGACGTGCGCCCGGATCAAAAAGCGGGTGCTGCTGGTTGGCGCGGCGTGTGGCGCAGGGCTTGTGCTGCTGGCGGCGCTTGCGGTGGAGATCGGCTTGAACACGGCTGGGTTTGAGCGGCTGTTTGTGGGCATGCATGAGCGGCTCTTTACCAACGACCTGTGGTTGATGGACCCCAAGACGGACATCCTCATCCGCATGATGCCGGGCACGCTCTTTGAACAGGGGCTTTTGCAGGTCATCCGCCTGGCGGTTGGCGCCTTTGGCGCGATGATTGTGCTGCTGGCGGCGGTGTACGGCGTGATATCGGGCATGATTCGCCGCCATCTGATGGCCGGGGAAAACGGACAGTGAGCGCGGCGCTTTGGCTGCGCATGGGAGAAGTTATGAGATACGAAGAACAGGCCAGGGAGCAGGCGCAGCGCCTGCGCGCGGCGGGCCACGCCACGATCCTGGCGATTGAGTCGAGCTGTGACGAGACGGCCGCGGCCATCGTGCGCGACGGGCGCGAGGTGATTTCCTCGGTGATCGCCTCGCAGATCCCGCTGCACGCCATGTATGGCGGCGTCGTGCCGGAGATTGCCTCCCGCAAGCACGTGGAGAGCGTCGATCCGGTCGTGGATGAGGCGCTGGCCAAGGCGGGCATGCGCCTTGCGGACGTGGACGCCATCGCGGTGACATACGGCCCGGGATTGGTGGGCGCACTGCTCATCGGTGTGTCTGCGGCCAAGGCGCTGGCTTATGCCGCCGGAAAGCCGCTGATTCCGGTCAACCACATCGAGGGCCACGTGAGCGCCAACTACGTCGCCCATCCGGATTTGCAGCCGCCGTTTGTCTGCCTGGTGGCCTCCGGCGGCCATTCGCACATCGTGCGCGTGGAGGACTACGGCGTGTACACGCTGCTCGGACAGACGATGGATGACGCCGCGGGCGAAGCGTTTGACAAGGCGGCGCGCGTGTTGGGCCTGCCGTATCCGGGCGGACCGCTGCTGGACAAGCTCAGCCGCGAGGGCAACCCGCATGCGCTGACGCTGCCCCACGTCAAGACGCCTGGACGCTACGATTACAGCTTTTCGGGCCTGAAGACGGCGCTGATCAACGCCGTGCATAAGCTGCGCCAGAACGGGCAGGAGGTGCCCGCGGCGGACATCGCGGCGAGCTTTCAGCACGCGGCGGTGGAACTGCTCAGCGACAAGGCCGTGCTCGCCGCGCGAGAAACCGGCTCTGAGGTGGTGGCCCTGGCGGGCGGCGTGGCCAGCAATTCCGAATTGCGCAACACCATGAACGACAAGTGCCAGAAAAACGGCATTCGGCTGGTGATGCCGCCGCCCGTGCTCTGCACGGACAATGCGGCGATGATCGGCAGCGCGGGCTTTTACCGTCTGATGCGCGGGGAAGTCGCGGGGCTTGACCTCAACGCCTGCCCGTCGCTGAAACTGGTTTGACGCTCGGGTTCTCCGGTTGCGGCATGTCCTTTGAAAACACAAATCAACCAGCGCTCTCCCGCGAATTTTTCGCGAGGCAGAGCGCTTTTTGTATGCGAAAATGAGCTCGGAAGCGGGAAGGCTGTGAGGAAAAACGAGACCATTTGTGGACAAAGTGTGGCGGCGAAAGGTCTGATGTGTTACGGATTGGTAACAAAACCATAAGGGGATGAAAGGCCAATCTGCCTGTGGATAAAGTGAGTTATCCACAGGCGCTGTGGAAATTGTCGGAAGGGCATGTGGAAAAGCGCGCGAATCTGTGGAAATAATCGGTTTTCTTTGAAAAAACACGAAAAATCGCTGTGGACAACCGGTGTGCAAACGGGGAGAAATTGTGGATAACCTGGGGACAACCTGGGGATAAAGGCCGGATTGACCCTGCATAGAATTGTAACATTTGTTCCGAAAGAATAAAAAATATGAACGCCGTGTGGCGGCGCATAACCCCGCTTTGTCAGGCATACGCAAGGGTTGGGAGGTGTTGACAATGGGAAAGTGCGATCGCGTGCGCATGTGCGCGGGCATGCTGCTCACCGTGACGGCGCTTTGCACGGCCCTGCTCACGCTCTGCGCGGGCGATAACGCGGCGGCCGCCTTTGCCGGGCGGGGAGAGCAGACGGCCGTTTCGACGGAGGCGGCGGGACCGCTTGCGGGGTTGACCATCGCGGTGGATGCGGGGCACGGCGGCTATGACGGCGGCGCTTTTGGGCGGGTGAGCGGCGTTGCGGAAAAGGCGCTCAATCTGGACGTGGCCAAAAGGGTAGAAGCCCTGCTGAGCGAACAGGGGGCGAAGGTGGTCATGACGCGCACGGGGGATTATGCGCTCTGCGATGAGGACCCGCCCATCCGCAAGAAGTTGCAGGATATGCAGCGGCGCGCCAAGCTGATTACGGACAGCGGCGCCGATCTGGTCATCTCCATTCACATGAACGAGTATGCCGGGCGGTCGGAGAGCGGCCCGCAGGTCTTTTACCGGGAGAACTGCCCGGCCGGACGCCTGCTGGCGGGGACGATGCAAAAGAGCCTGATTGACGTGTTGTCCCCGGCCAAGGAGCGCAGCGCGCTCGGCGGGGACTATTACATCCTGACGCTGGGCCTGCCGGGCGTGTTGGTGGAATGCGGGTTCCTCTCCAACGCGCAGGAGGAAGCGCTGCTGCTCACGGAGGATTACCGCCAGAAGGTCGCGCAGGCCATCGTGCAGGGCATCGTGGATTGGCAGGGGCTGGCGGTCGAAAAGCCGGAACCGCTTGTGGCCGTTGACCGCTCGGATGAGCCGCAGGCCATCTAGCGCAAAGCGGGGCAAGCGCAAATCAGGCGTCGTCTTTTTCCGATTTCGTTCTTTACTTTTTCGGTTTTGATGGTATACTGTATTCTAGCGAAACTAGAGGAAAATGCCGTTTTGCAATTCATGAACAGAGGAGGAACTCTGTGCTCTACGAGGCGCTGGACGTGATGCGGTTGTCGTTCCCCGCACGCGATATCCGGGAATACAACCCGTTACAGATGGCCTATATCGGGGATACGGTGCACGATTTGTACGTGCGCAGCCTGCTGCTGGCGGGCGGAATGACGGTGGGCCGGATGCACAGGCAGGCCGTGCGCATGGTCAGTGCGTCCGCGCAGGCGAAGATGCTTGCGGCCATCGAGCCGGATTTGAACGAACAGGAGGCCGACGCCGCCCGCCGCGGCCGCAACGCCCAGGCCAAGCACCCCGCACCCCGGCATGCGGACCCGGCGGACTACGCGCACGCGACGGGGCTTGAAGCGCTGTGGGGCTATCTGTACCTGTCCGGGCAGACGCAACGGCTGGATACGCTGATGAAACTGGCGCTTTCGCGCACGGAGGAACTATGGCAAAAGCAAAACTCAAAGTGATTTTGCTGCGCGCAACGCCCGATCCCGATGAGATCGTGGCGCTGGGCGCGCGGCTTTGTTATGCGCAGGCGGATGTCGAGAGCCTGCGCGAGCGCGTCGAGGCGGCGGACCAGCAGAAGTTTGTGGAGCGCGTCATGGGGCGCGGCCACCTGTCCGTGACGGAGCACGCGAGCTTCACGTTCGCCGTAGAAGGCGTTTCCCGCGCGCTGCTTGCGCAGCTCACGCGCCATCGCATCGCGTCGTTTTCCGTGCAGAGCCAGCGCTATGTCTCCATGGCGGACGGCTTTGACTACGTGATTCCCCCGTCCATCACCGCGCTGGGCGAGGAGGCGGAATTTATTCGCCAGATGGAGCAGATGCATGCATGGTATTGCCAATGGCAGGAAAAACTGGGTGGGGCCGGAGAAGCCGCCAATCAGGACGCGCGCTTTGTTTTGCCCAACGCCGCCGCCACGCGCCTGCTGGTGACGATGAACGTGCGTGAATTGCTGCACTTCTTTGAACTGCGCTGCTGCAACCGCGCGCAGTGGGAAATCCGGGAGATGGCCTGGCAAATGCTCGCCTGCTGCAAGCAAGCTGCCCCGGCGCTCTTTGCGCATGCCGGCCCGGCCTGCCTTCGCACGGCTTGCCCCGAGGGCGCCAACACCTGCGGCAAGGCGGGGGAAGTCCGCCAGCGCGCCGAAGCACTGTAACCCGCTCGTTTCAGAAGAACCGCATCCAAGGAAAACAACGAAAGAAGGTTCACCATGGCATACTACGATTCGTTTACGAAAAAGCCGCGCAGCAAGCGCGATGACTGGCGCGACGACGAGCTGACCCGGCGTCCTGAGCGCGATCAGGGCCGGTCTGTGCCGACCGAGCGCCGCGCGAAGGGCAATCGCGAGGATGAGCGTTACGACCGTCCGCGTCCGGAGCGCAAGCCGTACGAGCGTGAGGAGCGCTTCGGCGGACCGCGTCCGGAGCGCAAGCCGTATGAGCGCGAAGAGCGTTTCGGCGGACCGCGTCCGGACCGCCGGGACATGCGGCCCGAACCGCCGCGCCCGCCGATGCCCGAAGAGGAGAACAATCTGCTCGTGGGCCGCAATCCGATTCGCGAGGCACTCAAGGCCGGACGCGATATTGAAAAACTGCTGGTGGCGCGGGGCGAGTTGATTGGCTCCGCCCGCGAGATCGTGGCGATGGCGCGCGAGGCGAAGATCGTCGTTCAGGAGGTCGACCGGGCGCGCCTGGACGCGATGGCGCCGAACCATCAGGGCCTGATTGCGGTGGCCTCGGCGTACGCCTATCAGAGCGTCGATGCGATGCTGGAGCTGGCCAAGAGCCGCGGCGAAGCGCCGTTTGTGGTGATCCTCGACGGCGTGACCGATCCGCACAATCTGGGCGCGATCATCCGCAGCGCGGAGTGCGTCGGCGCCCATGGCGTCATCGTGCCGGAGCGGCGGGCTGTGGGCCTGACGCCCGCGGCGGTGAAGGCCAGCGCGGGCGCCGTGGAGCACATCCCGGTGGCGCGCGAGACGAACCTCACCCGTACGATTGAGCGCCTCAAAAAAGAGGGCGTGTGGATCTATGGCGCGGCGATGGAGGGCGAGGATTTCCGCAAGGTCGATTTCTCCGGCCCGGCGGCGCTGGTCATCGGCTCGGAGGGCGAGGGGCTTTCCCGCCTGGTGACGGAAAACTGCGACAAGCTGGTCAGCCTGCCGATGAAGGGCAAAATCGGCTCCCTGAATGCTTCCGTGGCGGCGGGCGTGCTGCTCTATGCCATGATGGGCGCGCGGGCATGAAACCGCTGCTGCTTGTGGACGGTTACAACGTCATCGGCGCTTGGAACGTGCCGCGGGCGGAACACCTGTCCATGGAAGAGGCGCGCGAACGGCTTTTGCATCTGGTTGCCGATTACGCGGGGTACTCCGGCGAGGAGGTGATCGTCGTCTTTGACGGTCACTACACCGACCGGACAACCCGCTCGCGCAACATGCGCCACGGCGTGGAGGTCGTCTTTACCAAACACGCCGAGAGCGCGGATAACTACATTGAATCGGTCTGCGCGGCGGCGCCCCGGTGGCGGCCCGTGCGCGTGGCGACCAGCGATTCCACGGAACAGACGGTGACGCTTGGACGGGGCGCGGTGCGCATTTCCTCGCGGGAGTTCCTCATGGAGCTTGAGCAGGTGCGCAGCGCCGGACGCGGGCGGATGAAGGAAGAAAAGGTCTCCCGCGGGGACATTTTTTCGCGGCTTCCGCCCCATCAACAGGCTATTTTTGACCGGATGCGCAAGGGCGAGGATTGACCACATCATGACACAGTTCGGGCAGGAGAACGCAGCCAAGGAGGAAGGAATGCACCACAACTTTGACAGCATGACCGATGAACAGATCGCCTTGCTGGCCCAGCAGGGCGATGTGGAGGCGTCGGAATATCTGCTGAATAAGTACAAAAATTTTGTGCGCTCCAAGGCACGTTCCTATTTTCTGGTGGGTGCGGATCACGAGGACATCGTGCAGGAGGGCATGATTGGCTTGTTCAAGGCCTTTCGCGATTTCAAGCCGGACAAGCTCGCGTCCTTTCATGCGTTTGCCGAGCTGTGCGTTACCCGCCAGATCATCACCGCTATCAAGACGGCCACCCGCCAGAAGCACATTCCCCTCAACTCCTACGTCTCCCTCAACAAACCGATTTACGAGGAGGAGAGCGACCGCACGCTGCTGGATGTGATCACGGAAGGGCGCAGCACCGACCCCGAAGAGCTGATTATCGGGCAGGAGAGCTACGTGAGCATCGAAAGCCGGATTGACGAAGTGCTCTCCCCGCTGGAACGCAAGGTGCTCTCCGCTTACCTGGACGGCAAGAGCTATCAGGAGATCGCCGTCATGCTTGACCGCCACGTCAAGAGCATCGACAACGCGCTGCAGCGCGTCAAACACAAGCTCGAAAAGCTCATCGAAGAGCGAAATGGATAAATTGTAAATCGCATATTGACAATTCTCTGGGATTTGGATAGAATATGGATGTATGAACCGGTTGACAGACCTTCGCAGGTGTAGTTTAATGGCAGAACTTCAGCTTCCCAAGCTGATCGCGTGGGTTCGATTCCCATCACCTGCTCCACAGCGACCACCGACAATTCGGCGGGCCGCAGCAAGTTACTGTCAGCCGAAATTATCGAGGAGGTTATTCCAATGGCGAAGCAAAAGTTTGAGCGCACGAAGCCGCATGTCAACATCGGCACGATCGGCCACGTTGACCATGGCAAGACGACCCTGACGGCGGCGATCACGATGGTGCTGTCGACCTTCGGCGAGGCGCAGGCGATGCGTTACGACGAGATCGACAAGGCGCCGGAAGAGAAGG
>CALVTV010000025.1 GCA_944363005.1 uncultured Clostridia bacterium
AACAGCGCCGCGCTGGTGCTCGGCCTGGTGCTCGGCAGCATGTGCGAGCAGAACTTCTCCCGTGCGTACCTCATGTCCCGCGCGGATCTGGGCGCCATGTTCGTCCGCCCGATCGCCGGCCCGCTGATGATCTTCTGCATCGTCATGCTGGTGCTCCCGATCATCATGCCGATGATCAAAAAGCGCAAGGCTTCCAAGAAGTAATTGAATCGCAAACTGGCCCGTGTATCGGGTTCCGTGACGGCGCCTGCTCAAGTAGGCGCCGTCTGCGGGTTTTAGAAGAAACTTGTCCGAGCTAAGTGGTTGATCGCTGCGGTTTTCATTTTGAGTTCACCATGTTTTGAAAACATGCGAGATCGGCACTGAAATGAAGAAAAAGGCAGGAAATCATATGCAGATTGAAAAAAGCGCAATGGCTGGAACACTTGAATCCAGTGATGCTCTTGTTACGGTTGAACCGGGCAATCAGGGCATTGAACTGGAGATTTCTTCAAGCGTCATGAATCAATATGGCCGCCAGATCCGCGCCACCGTTCTGGAAACGTTGGAGCGTTTGGAGGTCAAGAGTGGCCACGTGACCGTTGTGGACAAGGGTGCCCTCGATTGCACGCTCAAAGCGCGCGTGGAGTGCGCTGTCTTCCGCAGCTGCGACAAGAGCGCGGCGGGCATTCCGTGGGGAGGTGTCATTCGATGATCAAGAGGCCAAAGCCGGAGCGATTCCGTTTGCGCCGGACCATGATGTTCATGAACGCGCAAAAGCCGGGATTGATCAAAGATGCCTATATTTACGGCTGTGACTCCATCATGCTCGACTTGGAGGACGCTGTTGCAGAGAATCAGAAGGATGCGGCGCGTTTCAGCCTGTATCATGCTTTGACGACGATCGATTACGGTGAGACTGAGGTCATCGTACGTATCAACGGCCTGGATACGCCGCACTGGCAGGAAGATATTCGCGTTTGCGTGGCCGGTGGGGCAGATGGCATTCGTATTGCCAAGTGCGAAAGTGCTCAGGATGTGCGGACTGTTGAAGCGGCCGTTGAAGCAGCGGAGCGCGAATTTGGCGTTGAAGTGGGCCGTACGCTGTTGATGGCGGCTTTGGAAAGCCCGAAGGGCATTCTCAATGCATATGAGATTTGCTCGGCTTCTGACCGTATGCTCGGCTGCGCCATTTCCGGAGGCGACTTCCGCAAATGCATGCAGACCAAGTTCCAGCCTGACGGCGTGGATATGCTTGTAGCGCGCGGTCAGATGTTGATGGCTGCGCGTGCAGCGGGCGTGCAATGCTTTGACACGGTGTTCACCGATCTGGATGACAACGAGGGATTCGAAGCGGAAGTGCGTCAGAACAAGGCGATGGGCTTTGACGGCAAGAGCCTCATCAACCCCAAGCAGATTCGCTTGGTTCATCAGATCTTCGCGCCGACAGAAAAGGAAGTCATGCAGGCGGAAGCCATGGTTCGCGCGTTCCGCGAAGCTGCGGCGGCCGGCATCGGCGTATTTACGGTGAACGGCAAAATGGTGGACGTTGCCTTTATTCCTGGCGCGGAGCGCACACTGCGGCTGGCGAAGGCCTGCGGCATGTATGAGGGGGATCTGGTATGAGAAATGCAGTTGGACGCGATATCCCGGACGAGCTCCTCGTCAACGGCAAGGAGGTCTATCAGGGAAAGAATTACATGGACGGCAAGTACATTCAGAAGGCCTCGCCCCGTACGCGCCGCTATGAGAAGCCGCAGGAGAGCAAGATCGTTGATTCGCTGGTCGATGCTCTGAAGGCATGCGGCGCGAAGGACGGTATGACGTTCTCCTTCCATCATCACCTGCGCAATGGCGACTTTGTTGTCAATATGGTGATGAAGGCTGCGATCGAGGAGCTGGGGCTCAAGGATCTGATCATTGCCGCGACTTCTCTGGGCGATGCACACGATCCCATTGCGGATTACATTGAGCAGGGAAAGGTGGTCGGTATTCAGACCAGCGGTATTCGCGGAAGGATGGGCGAGGTCGTATCCAACGGCAAGCTCAAAACGCCGGCCATCATCCGCAGCCATGGCGGCCGTCCGCGCGCGATTGAGGCGGGCGAAGTGCACATCGATATCGCGTTTGTGGCGGCGCCCACGAGCGACTGCGTGGGCAACTGCCGTGGCATTGGCGGCAAGAGCAACTGTGGCTCTCTGGGCTACGCGATGACCGACGCGAAGTATGCGAATCATGTGGTTGTGGTCACCGATTGCCTGGTTGACTTCCCGAATATGCCCGCTTCGGTTGAGGCAATCGACGTGGACGCTGTGGTGGTGGTCGATTCGATCGGCAATCCCAAGAAGATTGCGTCTGCGGCAGCACGCATCAGCCAAAACCCGCGTGATCTGATGATGGCGGAGAACGTTGCCAAAGTGATTGCTTCCACGCCGTACTTCAAAGAAGGCTTCTCCTTCCAGACGGGTGTTGGCGGTCCCAGCTTGGCTGCGAACCTCTTCCTGGAAAAGTACATGGATGAGCGCGGCATCAAGATGGGCTGGGCCATCGGCGGCATCTGTGGACCGATGGTGGAGATGCTCAAGAAGGGCAAAGTTGGCAAGGTCATTGATGTGCAGGACTTTGACTTGGACGCCGTCAACAGCATCAATCAGACGCCGGGCCATTACGAGATGAGCGCTAGCCAGTACGCCAACCCGGCGAACAAAGGCGCGTTTGTTAACAAGCTTGACTTCGTGGTGCTGGCTGCTCTTGAAATCGATACCGGATTTAATGTCAACGTGCTCACCGGTTCGGATGGTGTGCTGCGCGGCGCGCCCGGTGGACACCCGGATACGGCAGCCGGAAGCAAGTGCTGCATCATCGTTACGCCGCTCGTTCGCGGACGCATGGCGACTGTTTGTGAGCATGTGGTCACCGTTACGACGCCGGGCGATTGCGTGGACGTGCTGGTCACGGACTATGGCATCGCGGTCAATCCGCTGCGCCCCGATCTCATCGAATGCCTGGATCGTGCAGGGATTCCGCATGTTTCCATCGAGTCGCTGAAGGAGAAGGCCTACAGCATCGTGGGACGCCCGGATCCTGTGCAGTTTGAGGATCACGTGGTTGCTGTGCTTGAAGCCCGGGATGGAACCATCCTCGATGTCGTGCGGCAGATTAAGCCCTATACGTTTGAGGACTAAGGGTTTGAAAGGTTTGAAGGGGCGCAAAGCATTGCTTTGCGCCCCTTTCTTATCATGGATATGGCTGATTCTCAGTGATGGATGACTTCGCTTGCTTCCTGAATGCGCCGGATGGCTTCGCGGCCGTCCGGGGAGGTCAGGTATTGATATGTTGTCGGCGGAACGAGCGATTGAATGGCCTCGAGCTGTCCGTCGTGGATGAGCTGACGCACATGTGAAGCACTGATAGCCTGGCCAGCCGCTTGAGCGCGAGGAACGACGATCAGCTCAATTCCTGATGCGGGCAAAACCGCTTGCAACGCGTCATTATAGAGGCATGTTGTGTGCGAGAAGGGTTCCTCTCCGACGTAGCGGCGGGTTAGATTCAGGGACGCAGCAATGCGCGTGAATAAGGTTGCGTCCAGCGTAGCGTGTGTGCGTGTGACGAGGTCATCGTCCTTGAGAAAGTAAGAGGGGAACGTGGCCGCGGAAATCATGTAACTGCCTGAAGAAACGACATGGACATTGGGGTATTGGGCAGCGGCCAGACGAACCATGGCTAACCTGTCGCGATAGGGCACCAGGGATTTGTCCTCGCTGAGCACAAAGAGTACCACGCGGTCATTTTCCTGAGCGGCACGCTGAAGCAAATGCGCATGGCCGAGGGTAAACGGATTTGCATTCATCACCAAGGCAGCGCCTGGGGTGTTTCCCGAACAGGAGGACAGGCCTGCCAGATAGCGCGCAAAACCATCTCGACGGTTTTCCATGAAAACCAGCCTGTTTGGAACGCGCGCAATTTCCGTAAAACCCAGCGGGGCAAGGTATTTTGCGCTTTCCGGCTTGGTGTAGAGAAACAGGTGCGTGATCCCCCGGTCCATTTGGACTTGAATCAGATGGGAGACGATTACGGCCATCAAGCCTTCTCCGCGATGGGCGCCATCCACAGCGAGACAGCGCAGCGTGTTCTCAAAGAGAGAACCAGTGGCAACCATGATGCCGGATTCGTCGAAAATACCTGCGGAGTAAGTGAGGTTGTGGTCGCGCGAAATTCCTTCCTGCTCAAGCAGCGCATCCATTTGCGCCTGAGCGCGCTTGTCGTTTGGACGCAGGGCAACGGCCATGTAATCATCCATGCAATCATTCTCCTGTTGTGTAATTTATGGGTTCAGTATACCATGAAACATGTACAGGATGCAATCTTGCTTATGCAAATGCATTCTGCTACAATGCTGGTATATGGAGGGGGCAAGATGAACGAGATCAAGGTTACCGTGATGGACATGATGCAAGCTCGCGACGCACGCGCACAGATGCAGCGCACGCTGTTGATGCGTTATCCGGGTTCGACCGTGGTCTGTCTATGCATGAATATCGCAGGGCCCGTCAAGACGACGCCGCGCATTGAGCGAGCGTTTGCCTGGGGAGCGGACAGAGTGCGCGCTGTTTTGGCTCCGCATGTTCTTTGTTTCGACGAGGAAATCCATGTGAAGACCGGGCCGGAGGCGATATTCTGTGTTCATGCGGATGCGCGCCTGCTCAAGCAGCGCCTTTGTGCATTGGAAGATGAGGAAGCCTTGGGGCGTTTGCTGGATATCGACGTTTTAGAAGCGGGCGGAGAAAAGGTCGCACGCACGGAATTGGGGTTGCCGCCCAGGCGGTGCTTGCTGTGCGACCAACCTGCTCCCGTTTGTGCGCGCAGTCGCACGCATTCGGTTGAAGCGCTGTTTGCTCGCGCAAATGAAATGATTGATCGCCATTTTGAAGAGGACTTTGTGCGCCGGGCTGCCGAGAATGCGCAGCGTGCTTTGTTGTATGAGGTGGCCATCACGCCCAAACCGGGACTTGTTGATCGAGCCAATGCTGGGGCCCATACAGACATGGATGTCTTTACATTTATGGACAGTGCTTGCGCGCTGCGTCCGTATTACGAGCACTGCGTGCGTGTTGGATTGGCGCATCGGGCGGCTCCACCTGAAGCCTGTTTTGATGCGCTTCGGGTGCCGGGCTTGCTCGCGGAAGCTTCGATGCGCCGGGCAACAGCGGGCGTCAATACGCATAAAGGTGCGATTTTCTCCCTGGGCATTGCGTGTGCGGCACTTGCAATGGGGTATGGTCAGGAAGAGTCGCCGGAACAAGTGCTCTTACGCTGTGGAGAAATGACCAGGCAGCGCATGGAGCAGGAGCTTCGCTGTGTTCAGGAGGAGACTGCGCGTACATTTGGTGAGCAGCTCTACTTGGCAAGTGGCGTGGGCGGTGTGCGGGCTGAAGCGGCCAGTGGTTTTTCAAGTGTTCGAAACATTGGCTTGCCGCGATTGCGCACTTGTTTGCAGACTGGCATGAGCATCAACGACGCAGGGTTGTGCGTTCTCGTGGCGTTGATGGCCTGCACGCAGGATACCAATGCGTTGCATCGCGGCGGGGAAGAGGGAGCGCGAGCGATGCGCATGCGGGCACTTCAGCTGAATGAAGTCATTGAAAATGGTTTGGCAGAGGGGGACTTGCAAATGGACCGCGTTCGTGCGGATATGCAAGTTTGGGATGCGCAACTGAGTCAAGCCCGAATCAGTCCGGGCGGATGCGCAGACTTGTTGGCGTTGACGCTCTGGATCTATTTTGAATGTGAGTCGCGTTCGGGAAAATTGAAATCGAATTGCTGATGGCCTATTTGACGGAGGCCTGATAGGGAGAACACGACAGTTGATATGCAAGGGGCTGGGCTTGAGTGCGAATATTCGGCGCTTACGTACAATTTCCCTTGCGAAAAGACGGACGAAAGGAGACTTATTCATGATCAAGCTCTACGACAGCGGCATCTATCTCGTTAACGGAACGGAGATCTACACCGATCCGCAGGAGATGGAGGCCAAAACCGGCAAGAAGGCGGACAAGGCGCAGGCCGAGCAGGGCACGATGGCCTACGGCATCCTCAAGGCGCACAACCAGAGCGGGG
>CALVTV010000026.1 GCA_944363005.1 uncultured Clostridia bacterium
TGCAACTGGCCGGAGGCGACGGCCTCGCCGACCTTTTTGCCCGCGCTGACCGTGCGGGTGACGGCGTTGGCAATCTGCTGGCGGCAGGCCGCTTCGATCTTGGCATGCTCGCTGTCGTAGAGGAAGCCCATGGCGCTGACGACCGGCTGAGCCATCATGGCGCCGGTGCGCTTGCTCACCGCCAGCGCGATGGCGACCACGCCGTCATCGGACAGCAGCTTGCGCTCGCGCAGCACGCTGTTGTCAACCTCGCCCACGGACGCGCCGTCCAGCAGCACGGCCTCGCCGTTGGTAAAGCCGGTGACGCGCGCCGAACCCTTGCTGATCTCAAAGATATCGCCGTTGGCGAGGATGAAGATGTTCTCAAACGGCACGCCCAGCTTGTGCGCCAGCTCCGCGTGCTGATAGAGCATGCGGGTCTCGCCGTGGGCGGGAATGAAGAACTTGGGGCGCACCAGCGAGTGCACGAGCTTGATCTCCTCCTGGGAGGCGTGACCGGAGACGTGCACATCCGCCAGCGCGGAATAATACACCTTCGCGCCGCGCTTGTAAAGCTCGTTGATGACCTTGTAAATCGGCTTTTCGTTGCCCGGAATCGGCGTGGCGGAGATGATCACGGTATCGCCCTGCTGAATCTCCAGCTCGCGGTGGTTGGAGAAGGCAATGCGGGTGAGCGCGCTCATCGGTTCGCCCTGCGAGCCCGTGGAGATGACCACAACCTGCTCGGGCGGGAACCTGTCCACCTGGGAAATCTCAATGAGCGTGTCCGGCTTCATCTGGATATAGCCCAGGTTGTTGGCGGCGTTGAACACGTTGAGCATGCTGCGGCCCACGAGCGCAACCTTGCGGCCATGGCGCTCGGCAGCGGTGAAGATCTGCTGCAGGCGCGAAACGTTCGAGGAGAACGTCGCCACGAAGATGCGGCCCCGCGCGTCCTTGAACATATCGGCCATGGACTCGCCGACGTGGCGCTCGGACTTGGAGAAGCCGGGCACCTCGATGTTGGTGGATTCGCAGACGAAGAGCAGCACGCCCTCCCGGCCGATCTGCGCGATGCGCTGCAAATCCATGATCTCGCCGTTGATCGGCGTGTAATCGATCTTGAAGTCGCCGGAGTGCACCACGGTGCCGATCGGCGTGCGGATGGCGAACATGAACGCGTCGGCGATGGAGTGGTTCACGTGAATGAACTCCACGCCAAAGCAGCCCGCGCGGATCGTCTGGCCCGCCTCCACGACGTGCAGCTCGCAGCTCTTGCTCAGGCCCGGCACGCGGTCGTCGAGCTTGTAGCCCAGCAGCTCGATCGTCATGCGCCCGCCGTAGACCGGCGCGCGGAACTCGCGCAGCAGGTAGGGCAGGCCGCCGATGTGGTCCTCGTGGCCGTGGGTGATGAAGATGCCGCGCACGCGGTCGCGGTTTTGCAGCACATAGGTGAAGTCCGGAATGACGGCGTCCACGCCCGGCATCGTCTCGTCCGGGAAGCTCTGGCCGCAATCGACGATGATGATGTCGCTGCCGTACTCATAGGCCGTCATGTTCTTGCCGATCTCGCACATGCCGCCCAGCGGGATCATGCGCAGCGTGGCGCGGTTGGGATGCTCGCTGGCGCGGGAGCGCATCGAAGGCGGGCGCTTGCCCGTGAGCTGGAGCGTCTGGGAGATGAACGGCTTTTCCTCCTGAAGCGCCGGGCCCGTCACGCGGCGGCGTCCGCGGCGCGGGCCGGAGGCAGTGCCTCGGCCAGGGGCCTGACCCTTATTGGAGGCTTGCCCCTTGCCGGAAGCCGGCGTCTGTGTCCGCGCGCGGCCGTTTCTTGCGCCTTTCGCGCCCGCCTGCGGGGCGGAACCGTTCTGCGGGGCGGAACCGTTCTGCGAAGCCGAACCGCTCTTGGGCGCGGGCAGCGCCTTGGGCCTTCCGGCAGCGGGCAGCGTCTTCGCAGGCTCCTGGCCGGTTGCGCCCGTCTTGACCACCGGCGCGGCCTTCGGCTTGCGGTTTCTGCGCGGCGCGGCGGCGGGCGTCTGCCCGTCCTGCGGCTGCTGGGTCTTGCGCGCTGCGGGGCGCTTGCGCATCTCCTGCGCCGGCGCGGCGGCGGACGCCTCGCCCGCCTGCTTTTTAGGCGTGCGGCGGCGCGGCGCACGCTTGGGCGTTTCCTGCTCCGAGGGCGTATTGATTCTATTTTCGTTGTCTGTCACGGGAATTTCCTTTCTATATTAGTGATGGTTCATGGTGATCCTATGGGAAAATTGCGCCGCTTCTGCTTCCCGTGAAGGCATGCCCAAAAGGGCTGCTGCCAGCCCGGTTTACAAACAGATTCGGCCTATACGCCTGCGGAGGTCATCCCGTCAGCGCATCTATCTTGAGCACGGCAAAGTACCGCGCGCAAAAATCCATATCGTTTTTATTATACACGTCAAGTCAAGCCCTATGCAAGCCCTTTGCGTGCAAATGCGCGGAAAAAAGGCGCCGCTCCTGCCGTCGCTTGATTTTTCTTCCAGATTATGTTATGTTTAGAGGAAAAATTTTCATGCCCGATGCATGGGCTTCACATCTCTTTTTTAGCAGAAAGGACGGCCCAAACGCTTATGACGCTCTCCCCTTCGCCCGCCGCGCGCGCGCGCGCATTTTTTGCGCGGCACAAAGCCCTTCGTATCGCCCTGTGCGCCCTGGCTGTGCTCCTGGTGCTGTTGCTGATCCTGCATCCGCGCGGGACCCGGACGTACCTGGTTCTGGGCATTGACAACTACGGTTCCCTGGATGAAAACGGCCGCAGCGACGTGATGATGCTCGTGCAGATCGATTTCACCCATTCGGACATCACCACCGTCACGTTCGCGCGCGACACGTTCATTCCCGACACGTCCGGCCGCGACCAGAAGATCAACACCATCGTGCGCAACCACGACGAGGACGCGCTGATGCAAGCCATCGAAGGCGCGTTTGACCTGCATATTGACGGCTGGTTCCGCGTCAATTTTACCACGGTCATCGAGCTGGTGGACGCCATCGGCGGCGCGGACGTGGAACTGACCAGCAAGGAAGCCAACTACATCGACCGCACCATCGGCGCGTATCCGGACAATCCGCTTTCCGAGGGTGTTTGCCATCTCAACGGCGCGCAGGCGCTTTGCTTTGCCCGCTGCCGCGCGCTGGACAACGACCTGGGCCGCGGCGAGCGCCAGAACCGGCTGATGGCCGCAATGGTGAAGCAAACCCGGCGCATGCGCATCGCCAACGTGGTCGCCGTGTTTAACAGCCTCAAGCATGCCTGGCGCTCCTCGCTGAGCGCGGGCGAACAGGTGCGCCTGCTCGCCTCGGCGCTCTGGCTGCGCGGGGCAAAGACCACGTCGGTCGGCGTGCCGTTTGAAGGCTACTGGCATTACGGCGAGGTCGGCGGCAACAACGGCATCGTCATCGACCTTGAGGACAACACGCGCCTGCTGCACGAGGCGCTCGGCCTGAGCGCATCCCCCGATCAACCTTAAAGGAGCTGAATCCGCTTGAGTGAACGCAAAAAGACGTATTTCCGCCTGATCGCGGAGGTCGTCTGCCTGATTGTATCCGTGGCGCTGGTGGTGGTGTTCAGCCGTCCTGTGATCGCCATTTTGCTGCCGTTCCTCATCGCCTTTGTCACGGCCTGGGCGCTCAACCCCATCATTCGCCGGCTGCACAGCCGCCTGCGCCTGACGCGCAAGCTCTTTTCCTATGTTCTGGTGCTCGTGCTCTACGCGGTGCTCTTCGGGCTTTGCATGTGGTTTGCAACCCTGCTGATCTCCCAGGTGATCGACCTGGCCAAGGCCGTGCCCACCATCATCGCGCAGCTGCAAAGCGTGTACAATCAGCTCATCGCCTCGCTGCACGAGCTGCTCTCCGTTCTGCCCGAAGAGTACGAGCCGATGCGCGAGGAAGTCTTTGCGCTGCTGTCCACAGGCTGGGAATGGCTGCGCAGCTTCATCACGCGGGTGCTCGGTTCCGCCGTGGGCGTAACCAGCAACGTGGCGATGGAAGTGCCCGGTTTTGTGATCTTCCTGACCGTGCTCGTGCTCGCCAGCTGCATCATCACCGCGGATTTCCCCAATCTGCGCGAGAACATCTACGGCTACCTGGGCAAGAAGGGCAAGGAGTCCGTGCGCCTGGTCGGCCATAGTTTCCGCACTGCCGTGCTCGGCTTCTTCCGCTCCCAGCTGATCTTCGCGCTGCTTGACATGGCCATCATCCTCACGGCCTTCTTCATCATCGGCGTGCCTTATCCCCTGCCCATCGCGCTGGTGCTCGCCTTCTTGGATTTTATTCCCTTCTTCGGCGCGGGCACGGCGCTCGTCCCCTGGGGCTTCCTCTGCCTGCCGCTGGGGCTGTTCACCATGGGCTTTCAGCTGCTGGTGCTCTACGCCATCCTCTACGTCATCCGCCGGATCTTTGAACCGCGCATCCTCGGCGGCGCGACGGGCTTTTCCTCGCTGCAAATGCTGTTTTCGATGTACGCCGGCATGCAGCTGGCGGGCGTTACCGGCCTGGTCATCGCCCCGATCATCTGGATTGCGGGCGTCAACTTCCTGAGAACCGGCGCGCTGGACGGCTTTTTCTCCGACATCCGCTTCGTCGCGCAGGATATTCACAAGACCATCGGCCGCCCTTTCCCCACCAAGACCACGGAGCCGCCCGCCCCTTCGCCCCTGCATGGGCCGGAGCGCGGACTGTTCTCCCTGTTTGGCCGCAAGAAGAAGGTTTGACGCCCTGCTCTACGCGCCATGCTGCACAGCCGCATTTCCCGCAATTCACAGGATGACAGCGCCCGTAAAATCTGCTATAATAGGGGCGTTCCATCGATTTTATGTTGTGTCGGAGGCTTCTCAAATATGAAAGCAAGGCGCATTTTGAAAAAACTCAACTATTTGCCCCGTTGGGCCTGGTATATCGCGTCCCTGGCCGTCGCCTTCCCCGTAGGCCCGGTGTTCGTCTACCTCGCCTTCCATGTTCTGGAAAAGGCCGCGCAGGACGAACGCGAAGAGGCGCCGGTCATGGACTGGGACGTGGATATCGACGACCACGGCGTGCATGTGCGCCGGAGCCGCCGCCGTTACGGACGCCGCCAGGCGCAGAACGTTTACCAGGACGAGGAATGCACCGTGACCGGCGATGAGGACGTCGCCGCCCGTTGGCAGCAGACCGAGGAAAGCGCCCGCCACGCCCAGAGCCAGACGAAGGCCCCTGCGGACGAGGACGACTGCGCCGGGGTCATTCGCGAGGGCCGCGAGGTGCTGCGCTCCATTCGCTACGCCAACGACCTGATTCCGGACCCCGCGCTCTCCGCTCAGATTGATTCCATCGAGCGCAGCTGCGAGCAAATTCTCTCCATTCTGGAGCAGCGGCCGACGCTGCTTCCCCAGCTGCGCACGTTCCTGCGCTATTATCTGCCCACCACGCTCAAGCTCCTCGACGCGCGCGCCCGCCTTGAAAATTCCGCCAGCACGCCCAAGGCCCGCGAGGTCAGCGCGCGCATCAGCGAAGCGCTCGGCGTCATCGACAAGGCGTTTGCCCGCCAGGTTGAGGCGCTGGACGCCTACCGTTTCATCGATCTGGAGAGCGAGATGGACGTCCTGCGCGATATGCTGCGCGCGGACGGGCTCATCGACGACCCCACCGACGCCCAGGACGATCCCTTCGCGCAGGTGCTCTCCGGCCGCGCATCTTCCTCCAAGGGCGGCACGCCCATGGCCTCGCACTGACAAGTGAATTTTACAAGCGGCTCAACGGCCGCTTTTTTCTTTTTTCTCGTATCCATCCGTCAACATTTTCACGTCTGTCAAATATTTCATACCCAACATTCAATTTTTTGTACCAAATATACGCAGAAATCTTTACTTTTTTCACAATCGACACTATAATACATATTAACGCACGTATATCGCGTGTTCAAAAAAAGGAGGAAATATCTGATGAAAAAGGAAATTTCCAGACGCTCGTTTCTCAAGGGCACGGCAGCCGGCGCGCTGACGTTGGCCTGCGCGGGCATCGCCGGCGGCGCGGCAGCGGAAGCCGCGGACAACGGCATCACCTGGGACGCGGAGTATGACGTCGTTGTACTGGGTTACGGCGGAGCGGGCGCGAACGCAGCCGTTGCGGCCTATGAAAAGGGCGCGAAGGTTCTGCTGACCGACAAGGCCCCGGCCGGCCTGGAGGGCGGCAACACGATGGCTTCCGGCCAGTTCATCATGTCCACGGACGATCCGGAACAGCTCTATATCTACCTGACCACCCTGATGGGCAAGTTCAACAACTGGGACGGCGAAGCCGTCCGCGCCTACTGCGAGGGCTGCGCCGGCAACTACGAATGGATGACCAAGGTGCTCGGCGGCGATCCGGAAATCATCTGCCCGACCTATCCGACGGTTGAGAAGGCTGCCGACGAGACCACCACCAACGGCTGGTTCGAGACCGACAATCCGTACGGCATCGGCCGCAAGGGCTACGTCTATCGCTGGCAGGAGTTCCCGGAGTACGAGTCCGGCAAGCACTGCTGGTGCCTCACCGCTTCCGGCGGACGCTTCGACCGCAGCTACTACGACCTTTGCCAGAAGGCCGTGCAGGCGCGTCCGGAGATCGACGTCTGGTCCGCGGCCCCGGGCAAGAAGCTGCTCACCGACGCCAAGGGCGCGGTCATCGGCTGCGTCATCGAGAAGGACGGCAAGCTCCTGAACGTCAAGGCCAACGGCGGCGTCGTTCTGGCGACCGGCGGCTTTGAGCACAACAAGGAAATGGTTTCCAGCTACCTGCAGCAGCCCTATGTCCATCAGCGCGGCGGCGTCTACAACGACGGCGACGGCATCAAGATGGCGACGGCGGTCGGCGCGGACCTCTGGCACATGAGCAACAGCGCCGGCTTCTCCTGGACGTACAAGAACCCGAACCTGTCCACGGTCGGCCTGGGCGGCCCGAGCGCAACGCTGGGCGTCATCGTCGGCCTGGGCGGCAGCCGCTTCATGAACGAAGCCGCCGAGAACCGCCACGGCCGCATCGACATCGGTGGCCGCTGGATCTCCACGCCGATGCCGCTGCCCTCCTACGTCGTGCATGACGCGGACCAGCTGGCGACCAAGTTCATGAGCACGTTCTCCGACGGCTACGTCGACGAGATTGCCAGCGGCGAAGTGCTCACCGGCAACACGCTCGAGGAGCTGGCCGAGGCCATCCGCCAGTCCAACGGCGGCAAGGACGCCCCCGACTTTGACACCGAGAAGTTCGTCGCCTCCATCAACGCTTACAACAAGCGCTATGACGCCGGCGAGGACGCCGACTACGGCCGTCCCTTCAGCACGATGAAGCCGGTCAAGACCGGTCCGTTCTACGCTGTGAAGATCGGCCCGACGTACTTCAACACCATGGGCGGCCCGCGCCGCAACAAGTACGCGCAGGTCATCAACGTAGAGGGCTACCCGATCGAGGGCCTGTTCTCCGCGGGCGAGCTGGGCTCCATCTTCTGCGACATGTACAACGGCTCCGGCAACCTGGGCGAGACGATGGTCTTCGGCCGCTATGCGGGCGAGAACGCCGCGCTGCGCGCCAAGGGCGAGTTCCAGGGCGAGACCAAGCCCGTCACCACCTGGCAGGGCGAGGAAGAGGAAGTCGCGCAGGTCACCACCGTCACCGGCACCTACAAGGACGGCGTCTACGAGGGCACCGGCACGGGCTTCGGCGGCGCGATCAACGTGGCCGTGACCATCGAGGGCGGCAAGATCGCCAAGGTCGAGGTGCTCAGCCACAAGGAAACGCCGAACATCGGCGGCGTCGCCATGGAGAGCTACTGCACGTCCGTTGTGGAGACGCAGGGCGTCGAAATCGACGCGGTTGCCAGCGCTTCCAACACGCTCAAGGGCTTCCAGGCGGCGGTCAACGACGCGCTGAGCAAAGCCATCGAATAATCCGCATATTCCCGGCCGCCGGCAGCCATGCTGGCGGCCTCTTTGTCTTTAAAACGCCAATGGCGGCGCGGGAAAGTCTCCACCGCGCTCCGCCTCCAAGCGCAGCGCAAGGCACGGAAGGGCTCATGTCCCATGCCTCGCGACGGCCTTATCCTGCAACCGCAAAGAACAAATTCAAAAACAGGGCATCCCGACGGGATGCCCTGTTGCTTTGTATTCACGCTTTCCGATTCTGTCCGCACCGCAGATGTCCTGCGCTGAATTCCCCGTTTCGGCGAATGGTTGCTCTGCGCCTCCCGGCGGGCTTTCCCCCGCCCGGCGCGCAAAGCGACGCGGCTTGCATCGCGCTTACTTCTGCACGAGGTGGATGGCGAAGCCCGCGATTTCGTCCTTCAGGTAGATGGACTTGAGCTGGCCGTCCTTCACGTTCGCGCTGCTCTCGTCGAACTCGAAGCCCTGGCGCTCCAGGTACGCCTTCGCGCGCTCGATGAAGTTGGTCTTGATGCCGATATGGCCCTTCGCGCCGCGGAACGGCGTCTTCATGACCTCAATGCCCGTGCCCGCGAAGATGGAGGAATTGCCGACCTTCATCGTCCAGCCCAGCAGCTTGCACAGCTTGGTAGCCGTTTCGGTGGCCTCGGCCTCGTCGGCACTGTTGATGCCCACGTGCGCGATCTCCAGGCCGAGCATCAGCTGCACGGCGGAAGCGGTCAGCGCGCGGATGCGATCCCAATCCTTCGCCTTCACGGCGTCGCCGGGCACCATCCAGCTGCCGCCGCAGCAGACGATCTTGTTAAAGGAGAGGTAGTCGAGCAGGTTCTTCTCGTTGACGCCGCCGGTGGGCATGAACTTCATGTCCACATAGGGCGCAGCGATGGACTTGATGTACTTGAGGCCGCCCGCCGCTTCCGCCGGGAAGAACTTGACGGTCTTCAGGCCCAGGGAGAGCGCGACCTCGATGTCGCTCGGGTTGGCCGTGCCGGGGCAGACCGGAATGCCGATCTTCTGGCAGTACTTGACAACCTCGGGGTTGAGGCCCGGGGAGACGATGAACTTCGCGCCGGAAGCGACCGCGCGATCGACCTGCTCGGTGGTGAGCACGGTGCCCGCGCCCACGAGCATCTCCGGGAACGCCTCGCTCATGTTCTTGATGGCGTCGGCCGCGGCGGCCGTGCGGAAGGTGACCTCCGCGCAGGGCAGACCGCCCTCAATCAGGGCCTTGGCCAGCGGCACAGCGTCGGCCGCGTCGTTGATGGCAATGACCGGCACAATGCCGATCAGGGAAAACTGCTTCATGACGTCCATGGGAATAACCTCCTCAAAATCTCATCTTATCGGATAAAGTCCTCGCGCATCGGGGAAAACACGTCCAGCAGCGTGCCCGCCTTCAGGCAGGTACAGCCATGCACCTTGTCCCCCGGTACGAGGATGGAATCGCCCTTGTTCAAGCGGCGGGTTTCGCCCTCGATGTGATAGGTGAATTCGCCCTCGAGCACGTAGGAAATCTGGGTATGCGGGTGGCTATGGTCCGCGCCGGAGGCCCCGGCGTCGAAATTGACCTCCACAAGCATCACCGCGTCGTTATAGCTGAGCACCCGGCGGCGCGATCCGCCGCCCAGCTCCTGCCATTCGCCCTGGTTCTGCATGCGCACCTCCGGTCACACGTCCATGCCGAAGTACTTGACCGCGTTGTTGTAGCAGATGCCCTCGACGATCTCGCCCAGCACTTCCTCGTCCGCCGGATACTCGCCGTTTTCCACCCACTTGCCGATCAGGTTGCACAGGATGCGGCGGAAGTACTCGTGGCGCGTATAGGAAATGAAGGAACGGGAGTCGGTCAGCATGCCCACAAAGCGGCCCAGCAGGCCCAGCGCCGCCAGGGACTTCATCTGCTCGATCATGCCGAACTGCTGGTCGCAGAACCACCAGCCGGAGCCGAACTGAATCTTGCCCGGGATGCCCTCGCCCTGGAAGTTACCCAGCATGGTGCCGATGACGTAATTGTCCTTCGGGTTGAGGCAGTAGAGGATCGTCTTGGGCAGGTTGTGGCCGCGCTCCTGCTCCGCCAGCAGATGCGAGAGGTTTTGGGCGATGCAGGTGTCGTCGATAGAGTCAAAGCCGACGTCCGCGCCGTACTTTTCGAACATCAGCGGGTTGTTGTTGCGCATCGCGCCGATGTGGTACTGCTGCACCCAGCCGCGCGCCTTGTACATGCGGCCCAGCTCGATGAGCACATAGGTCTTGTAGGAGGCGATTTCGCCCTCGGTCAGCGGCGCGCCGCTCATGGCCTTGCGGAAGGCCTCGCCCGCGATGTGCGTGCTGGGCACGCCGTAGGGCACGGTATCCAGCGCATGGTCGGACAGGCGCGCGCCGTGCGCATGGAAGTAGTCCAGGCGGGATTCCAGCGCCTTCATCAGGTTCTCCAGGTTCAGGCAGGCAATCCCGGACACGCGGGAGAGGCGGTTCATGTAATCCACAAAGCCGCCGCGATCAATACCCAGCACCTTGTCCGGGCGCCAGGCCGGATAGACCTTGAAGCTGTTGTTCTGCGCGGCAATCTGCTCGTGATACTTGAGGTCGTCCACCGGGTCGTCGGTCGTGCAGATGAGCTTGACGCCGAACTTCTCAATCAGGCCGTGGCAGCGGTACTCATCCGTCGCCAGCAGCGCGTTGGCGCGGTTCCAGATGTCCTCGGCGGTCTTCTCGCTGAGCACGTCCTCGATGCCGAACACGCGCTTGAGCTCCAGATGCGTCCAGTGATACATCGGGTTGCCCACGCAGTACTTGAGCGAGGCGGCAAACGCCTTCCACTTTTCAAGCCAGCTCGCGTCGCCGCGGATGTACTTCTCCTCCACACCGTTGGAGAGCATCACGCGCCACTTGTAGTGGTCGCCGCCGAGCATCAGCTCGCCAATGTTGGCGAACTTGTAGTTCTCCGCGATCTGCGCCGGGGAGATATGGCAGTGGTAATCGTAAATCGGCATCTTCTCGGCGTGCTCGTGGTAGAGCTTTTTCGCCGTGTCGTTCTCCAGCAGGAAATCGGCATCCATAAACGGTTTCATGGGAATCGTCCTCCTTCTAATCTATGTTCACCCACGCGCATGTGCGTGGAGGGTTACAGGGTCACGCCGTCCTTGAAGATGGCGATTTCGCGATAGCCATGGATTTCGCTCTGCGTGCGCTCGCCCGAGGCGATGCGCAGCAGCTTGGCAAAGAAGGTCTCGACCGTCTCCTCCATGGTCGCGCCCTGCACGAGCACGCCCGCGTTGAAGTCGATCCAACCCCGCTTTTTCTGGGCCAGCGGCGTGTTGGTCGCCACCTTCACCGTCGGCACAGGCGCGCCCACGGGCGTTCCCCGGCCGGTGGTAAAGAGCACCATCTGCGCGCCCGCGGCCATCAGCGCCGTAATCGCGCACAGGTCGTTGCCCGGGCCCTGCACCAGGTTGAGCCCCTTCTCGCGCACCGGTTCGCAGTACTTGAGCACGTCGCGCACCTCGGCGGTGCCGCCCTTCTGGGTGCAGCCCAGGGACTTGTCCTCCAGCGTGGTGATGCCGCCCGCCTTGTTGCCCGGGGAGGGGTTCTCGTAGACCTCCTGCCCGTGGCGGATGAAGTACGCCTTGAAGTCGTTGATCAGCGCGACGGCCTTGTCAAACGTCGCCCGGTCGCGGCAGCGGTCCATGAGGATCGTCTCCGCGCCGAACATCTCCGGCACCTCGGTCAGCAGCGTGGTACCGCCGTGGCGCGCGAGCAAATCGGACGTCGCGCCCAGCAGCGGATTGGCCGTGATACCCGAAAGCCCGTCGCTTCCGCCGCACTTGAGGCCGATGACCAACTCGCTGGCCGGCACGCTCTGGCGCCTGGCGCGCGCGGCGTAGGCCGTCAGCTCATCCAGCAGCTTCATGCCCGCCTCGATCTCGTCCTCGCAGTCCTGCGTGACCAGGAACTTGACGCGCTCCGGGTTGTAATCGCCCAGCACCTTCTTGAACTCGGTCACGTTGTTGTTTTCGCAGCCCAAACTCAGCACCAGCACCGCGCCCGCGTTCGGATGGCGCACCATCGCGGCCAGCAGCTTCTGCGTGTTGCGGTGATCCTCGCCCAGCTGCGAGCAGCCGTAGGGATGCACGAAGCAGTGAATCCCGTCCACCCGGTCGCCATACGCCGCCTGGGCCATCGCCTCCAGCGCCTTGGCCGTTCCGTTGACGCAGCCCACCGTGTTGACGATCCAGACCTCGTTGCGGATGCCGACGCGGCCGTCCTCGCGGACATAGCCCTCAAACGTGGCCTCGCGGTCCACCGGCATGGCGCAGGGGTGCGGATTGTAGCTGTATTCGAGCAGGCCGGAGAGGTTGGTCTTGACGTTGTGCGTGTGCACCCAGCTGCCCGCCGCGATGTCGCGCGTGGCGTGGCCGATGGGGAACGCATACTTGATGATGTTGCCGTTTTGCGGGATGTCCCGCAGCGCGAACTTGTGGCCCGCGGGCACATCCTCCAAGAGCGTCACACCGAGGTACGTCTCGCCCGCGCGCAACGGCTCCAGCGCCACGGCGACATTGTCCCGCCCGGTGATTTGGATGAATTTGCTCATTCGCCCACAACCTCTGCAATCGCGGCCTTGGCGTCCTTGCGCAGCGCCGCAAGCGACGCGGCAACGCTCGCCTCAAAGCCCGGGAGTTCGGCCGTCAGATCGCTGCCCCAGAAATCGACGTTCGTCAGCACGGCATGCGCGATTTCCTCCGCGGTCTTGCCCTGCAGTCCGGCGAAGAAGTCGATGACGAACGCATCGTCGGCAATCGGGTACTCGTTGCCCGCGGCGCGCACGCCCACGAACGAGCCGTCCGCCTTCTTTTCGCCGCAGTAGAACGCGATGAACGCCGCCATGGAGAAGGTCAGGATCTTGGGCAGCTCGCCCTTGCGCTTCACATATTCCTTGATCGTCGGCAGCACGCGCGCGCGGAACTTCGACTGGCTGTTGAGCGCGATGGAGAGCAGCAGGTGACGGTTGAACGGGTTGGAGAAGCGCTCGAAGATCGCGGAGGCGAACGCCATGAGGTCCTCGCGCGGCAGGTCGAGCGTCGGCATGATCTCATTGAAGAGCGCCTGGCTCATGTACGCGCGCATGGTCTTGTCGGCCATGCAGTCCCCGACGATCTCCATGCCCGCCAGGTACGCGCCCAGCACCATGGAGGTATGCGCGCCGTTGAGCATGCGCACCTTGCGCAGCTTGTACGGGGAGACGTCCTGGGTAAAGACGACGTTGCAGCCGGCCTTCTTGAAGGGCAGCTCGTCCTCGATCCAGGCCGGGCCTTCGATGACCCACAGGCCGAAGGGCTCGGCGGTATTGAGCATGTTGTCGCGGTAACCGAACTCCTCGTAGAGGCTCTCGGCCTCGCCGCGCGGATAGCCGGTGACGATGCGGTCCACCAGCGTGGAGCAGAAGACGTTCTCCTCGGCCATCCAGGTCTTGAATTCCTCGGACAGGCCCCACTGCTCGGCCGTCTTCAGGCAGCACTCCTTGAGGTTGCGGCCGTTGTAGTCGATCAGCTCGCAGGGCAGCAGGATGAAGCCGGTGCCCTTCTCGCCGCCGAACGCGGTGAAGCGCTCGTAAAGCAGGCGGGTGAGCTTGCCCGGGAAGGACGCCTGCGGCTTGTCGTCAAAGTTGTCCTTGCCGGTGTAGACGATGCCGGCCTCGGTGGTGTTGGAGATGATGATGCGCATATCCCGGTTGTGCGCCAGGGCAAGATAGCCCTCGAAATCCTCATACGGGGACAGGCCGCGCTTCACGCTTTGGATGATGCGCGCATCCTTGGTGGCCTTGCCGTCCACCTGCCCGCGCAGGATGAGCGTATACAGGCCGTCCTGTTCATTGAGCATGGCGACCATACCGCGCTCGATGGGCTGCACGATGACCACACCGGCATCCATGCCCGCTTTTTCATTGGCCATGTCGATCATCCAGTCGCAGAACGCGCGCAGGAATCCGCCCTCACCGAACTGAATCACCCGCTCCGTCTTGGGCGCAACACCGCGCGGCATGGAAATGGAAGCAAGCGTGGAAGCGTTGAGCTGAACCATGGTAAACTACCTCCCGTAATATGGACTGTATGCAAATTCCTTGCCTGTCCGTGGGCGCGCAAGAGCATCCGCCCCCACATTGATCAAGCTTTTCCTTAGTATACCACCGCCGCCGTGCCCCCGTCAAGATTTCCGGCAAAACGGACGCGGAAGTTTTGTAAGGGATGAACAGGTCGTCAGACGACTACAAAACGCGCGTCCCTCCCTTGCCACTGCCCGTCATTCGTGGTAAAATACAGGTAATATTCATGCAACTGCACGCACCAACACACAAGGAGGGCGAATATATGAAAAGACGCATCGGCATTCTCACCAGCGGCGGCGACTGCCCCGGTCTGAACGCATGCATCCGCGGCGTAGCGCGCGCGAGTTACTCGATGTTCGACGCGGAGATCGTGGGCATTCAGGACGGCTATGCGGGCCTGATCGCGGGCGACTACAAAGAGATGAAACAAAGCGACTTCTCCGGCATTCTGACGCTGGGCGGCACCATCCTGGGCACGCGGCGCACGCCTTTCCGCAACATGCGCGTGATCGAAGAGGACAACATCGACAAAGTCAAGGCGATGAAGAGCAATTACAAGAAGATGAAGCTCGATTGCCTGGTCTGCCTGGGCGGCAACGGCACGCACAAGACGGCGAACCTGCTCTCGGAAGAGGGGCTGAACGTGATCGGCCTGCCCAAGACGATCGACAACGACATCTGGGGCACGGACGTCACCTTCGGCTTCCACACGGCCGTGGACATCGCCACGGAGGTCATCGACCGCATCCACACCACAGCCGCCAGCCATGGCCGCTGCATGGTGGTGGAGATCATGGGCAACAAGGCCGGCTGGCTGACGCTCTATTCGGGCATTGCCGGCGGCGCGGACATCGTTCTGCTGCCGGAAATCCCGTACGACCTGGAGAAGGTTTGCGACGCAATCCGCCGCCGCGCGCAAATCGGCAAGAGCTTCTCGATCATCGCCGTAGCCGAGGGCGCGATGACGGTTGAAGAAGCCCAGATGAAGAAAAAAGAGCGCGCCGCCTACCGCGCGGAGACGGGCTTCAGCAGCATCGCCATGCGCCTGGCCAAGGAGCTTGAAGCGAAGGTCGGCGTCGAAGCGCGCGCCGTCATTCCCGGCCACGTGCAGCGCGGCGGCACGCCCAGCGCCTACGACCGCATGCTCTCCACGGTCTTCGGCGTACACGCGGCCAAGCTGATCGCCGGTGAGGAATACGGTCAGGCCGTCGGCATGGCCGGCAGCACCGTCACCCACCACGCGCTCTCCGAGGTCGCCGGCAAGACGAAGTTTGTGCCCAACGACGCACAGGCCATCCGCTCTGCCCGCGCGATGGGCATTTCGCTGGGCGACTGATTGGCATTGACTTTTCCACCGGTTTCCCCTATAATAAATTGTCGTTGACAATGCGGGGAAACCGGTGGGTTTCCCTTCCTTTGCCCCCGTAGCTCAGTTGGATAGAGCGGTCGCCTCCTAACATTTGGCGGGTTCTCGACCGCCGGGGTCACAGAAACGAATAAAAATTGTATACGCGCCAGTAGCTCAGCTGGACAGAGCACCGCCCTCCTAAGGCGGGTGTCGGGGGTTCGAATCCCTTCTGGCGCGCCAAAATAGCCGCTATAATCCGGTTTTCTCCGGTTTATAGCGGCTATTTGTTTCACTATCACCGGAATGACATTTCTCTGTATTCTTGAAAATGCCATCAATATTTTCTTGCATATCTGCAAAATCGACCGGAAAATTTTCATCCCTTCTGCTAAGAAAAACTGCCGCTTTGCTAAACCGACATTTCAGAAGGATTTTTCGGATGGAACTGCCGACAAAAGCGCCGCCAGGGTGCTTACCAATTCCGGCGATTTT
>CALVTV010000027.1 GCA_944363005.1 uncultured Clostridia bacterium
TAAATGTTGACGGTACGTTCCACGACCGGGGTGGCCGTCGGTTCCGGAGTCGCGGTCTCTTCCGGAGTGGTCGTGGGAACTTCGGTCGGTTCTTCCGTTACTTCCGGAGTCGTGGTCGGCTCCGCCGTCACTTCAGGCGTCACCGTCGGCTCTTCGCTGGGCTGAACTGTGGCTTCCGGAGTCTCTACCGGCTCCGCCGTCACTTCAGGCGTCGCCATCGGCTCTTCGCTGGGCTGAACGGTCGCTTCCGGGGTCGCCACCGGCTCCGCCGTCGGTTCTTCGCTGGGCTGAACAGTCACTTCCGGGCTAACCGTAACTTCCGGTTCCGCAGTCGGAGCAGTCGTCACATTCGGAGTAGAAACGGGTTCTTCCGTAGCAACCGGAGCCTCAGTGGGCTCGGCAGTCGCTTCCGGTGTTGCAGCGGCTTCCGCCTCGGCCTTTGCGGCGGCTTCTGCCTCAGCAGCGGCCTTCGCAGCAGCTTCCGCTTCGGCAGCGGCCTTCGCGGCGGCTTCCACCTCGGCAGCGCTCTGCGCCTCCGCTACGGGCTGCTCGACAACCGCATTGTACTCTGCCAGCACATTCAACGGCATCAGGTTAGCCGCCAGCACCAAGGTCATCAGGATCGCGCTCATCTTCTTTTTCATAATCGGTTCCTCCCTAATGTGAATGTCCTGAATCTGAAGCTCGCTCATGTTCACGGGCAATCGTTTTATCCATCTTATGTTCTCATTATAGACTCGGCTGGTTACTTCGCGGGTTACATTCAAGAAGATCTTGAATCTTTTTTCGTGTAACCGGGAAATATTTTCCTGCCTACTATGCCTGTATTATACGGCGAGAACATTACAGATCAGGTTACATATGGGAGATTTACCAGTCGGATTCAAGGATTCACAAAAATGTAACAATTCCTCCTCTGCATGCAGTGCCCATCAAGAGCTCATAAATCTCCTGCAATTTCGCTAATCTGGTCCAGATTACTGATTCGATAGCCGAGAATCACATTGGATCGGGAATACCGCTTGTAAAAGTTCTTTTTGATGCGCTCCATCACCAGAGCGCCACTCTCCTTGGAATCCATCGGGAGCAACAATGCAAATTGAGACGCGCTGAATTGCGATACCACGTCTCCCTTTCTCAGGCTGGTGCGCATGATTTCCTGAAGGCCATTCATCATATTGTTGAGCTTGATCGGCTCAATCGGCCGCCCGTCAATGCCCCGCAGCATGACCAGAAGCACAAAAACCTTTCGATCCGTGCGCTCCAGATTCCGAACCTGCAGATTATAGATTTCCTTGAATATGGCATATTCGCATACAAACGCGCCCACGTTCCCGCTTGCAGCCTTCAGCTCATCGCAAATATAGCTGAGCGACTCGTCAAGTGATTTATCCGCGCTGATAATCTTCTTATAGAATTGCTGAATCGCCTCGGTCGGCTGCATGCCGAGGTATTTGTAATAGATCTCCGTGGCGTGCTTGTGCTGCATGAGCGCCTCGTTGATGCTGCCGAGTTTGAGCATTGCGTTCATCAGCGCAATATGCAGCTTCTCATCAAACGAATCGATCTCCAGCGCTTTTCTGCACACATAGGTGACGTCCTCAAAGCGTTCCATACGCTCAAGGGCCTCGAGATACCGGTACACCAGTTTGAGATACTTGCCGTGCAATTCAATGCTGTAAGCCGAAGCCCAGCTTTCCTGGCCATTTCCGTCGTGAAGCAAGTCCCCCTCATAGAGGCCGACAGCGTGTTCAAATAGCGGCAATTCGCTCTCCTGCACTTCGCCGGATTTCATCAGAAGGGCATATGCGCGCTGGAATTCATACAAATCCACACCGATTCCCAGCTTTGTATTGAATCGGTAAGAGCCCCGCTCCGTAACAATGCAACCACTGAGCGTATCGCTGAACTTGGCCAGAATCGTGCGCAAGCGGCTGATCAGCGTTTTGAGTGCGCTTTCCGGATTGCTGCTGGCTTCGCTTGGCCAGAGCAGCTCATACAGCTGCTGGTTGGGCACCGGCGCGCCTTCCTGTAAAATCAGGTACTGGAGCAAAGAAATTCCCTTCTTCGATTTGGACAGTTGCGCCACGATATCCACGCCGTCCACCAGAACGGTGAAGCGACCGAGCATGCCCACTTGCACCTGTTGTTCCACTGCTTCCAACCTCCCTGTATTCCAGGCTTTGCCAATTTCTGCATCCAATCAAACGCCCATCAAAATCAGACCATCGGTCTGTTCCCATTCAAGAACGTCTTCAAGCACATGTTTCGTAACGACAAAGCGTTTTTCTGCCGCATGATTCCAATCTTCGCGCTCCACTTCAACAACCAGCACCCTGTCGAAGCCTGCATCAAAGCTCAGCTTTGCCGTAGTCCCCTGCCACTCCACCTGTGAAGCCCCTGCCGAAGCAATATCCAGGCACAGCGCCTCATACATTTCATCGCTCTGGCTTGCCTGCCAGGCTTCCGTCATCTGCTGATCCAGTGCTGCCAGCGCGACTTGTGCCTGTGTGGCGACTTCATAATAGCGGCACGTCAATTCCGTATGCCGCTCGGCGAGCGCAGCGTCGTTTCTCGCGCTGATCAGCGACAGCACGCCAAGCATCGCCAGGCACAAAACGAGCAACACAAGCACCATGGACGGGATGCCCAAACCCGCACGAACTTGCCCTTTCTCGCTCACGAGTGGATCACTTCCTTATTATTGTAGCGAGCGGTCTCCATCTCGAGAAGAACCTCTTCTTCCCGCATGACGCTGATCTTCCCGCTCACAAGTGAGCCGACTTCGGTCTGTTCGGTGTTCAAGCGCAGCAGAACCATCAATTCTGCGTCAGGCCGGTACCTCCAGACACCGTCTTCCACGGGCTCGTACCCCAGTTGTTGCAAGGCCTCCTCCAAATCGGCTGCCCCTGCAACCACCTCCGCACAGTCCTGCGCAAAGATCGTAGCGCGGTTAAGCAGTCTGCCGTTTCGGCTGATCGTGTACGCCTTCGAAAACAACCCTAAAACCGTCACCGAAGCGAGCAGAAAGCACAGCAGCGCCGCCGCCAACTCAATCAGCGTCGTATGACTCGAAAAACGCTGCTTCATTTCTGTCCCTCCCCGCCACTTCGGAGCGCAACATGAACGGTGTCCGTCGCTCCATCCGGGTGTGTGAATGTGACCTGAATCATGGAGCCCGCAATCTCCACCTCAAACTCCGCCAATTCTACGATTTTCTCTCCATCATAGGCGGTCTCAAGCGGCGTCTGCGCATGCGTAAACTGTTCACGCAAACTTCCATCCGCGCAGAACAAGCGCGTCTCGTAGCATTCTCCGTCGATCCACTCTGCCAACGTCAGCACATCCGTCAGCTGGCCTTCCAGCTCAACTTCTTCAACGCGAACAGCCCCCTTTGCATCAAAGGCATGTACGCGGTTGACAACATAACCGACCGATGTCCGTTTTTGAGCATTTTCCTCTGCCGTCTTTGTAATAGAACGGTATGCCTGCGAGCCAAGCGCAATCAGCGCCACGGACAAGCCCACAAACATCAGGATGAGCATCATCACGAACCATCCTGTTACCGCGCCCCCAAAGCGGAACCCACGGTCTGTTGCTGTGTTTTTGATTCTCACGGGTTCTCACCCCTGACATGAACACCAATATCCGGCATAATATTGGACGCAAATGCATCATAGCGCACGATAAACCGCTCCTTGTCGTAGCGCAAGCCGTACTCCTCTTCCAAATAAGAAAGCGACTGCGGGTAACGCCCCTCGCTCGCATAACACGCCACTGCTGCGCGGCGAACCTGCTCCACAAGCAATGCCAATTCCTGATCGCTGACGTTATTTCCCACTTGCTCCGCGATCAAAGCCATCACCATTGCAGCCAATCCTGTACAGGCGAGGCCCACGATCCATCCTCTTTTCATGTGCGCCTCCCCGTCAAGCCATCGCGCTGAGCACACCTGCCAAGGGCATCATGCCCGCCAGCAGAATGGCGCCAATCATCACGCTGAGCACAACGACCAGCAACGGCTCAATCAGAGAAATCAGCCGACCGGTCGCCTCTTCGATTTCCTCCGCCTCCAATTGCGCAACCTTGGCAAATGCAGTATCCGCCTGACCGGACGTAAATCCTACGCGAAGCATTCTCAAGTGCAGCGTATCGAACAGGCGTGTTTCTGCGACCGCATCGTAAACCGTCGCGCCGTCGAGTACCCTGTCGCACACTTTCTGCATCAGCGTGCGTTCGTCCTCCCCTTCAAACACGGAAGGGATCAGTTCCAACGCCTGTTCCAGCGGAAATCCACTGGCCAACAGCATGGAAAGCACAGCAGAAAAGCGCTGTGCCGTTCTGAGCCGCTGCAAACGGCCCAGCGCAGGAATGCGCATCAGCAACCTGCGGCGCAACTCAGGGTGGCGGCCATTTCGCGTCAACCCGTAAATCACGAGCGCGCACACCAGAATCAGCACCATCACCACAAATACGCCTACGCCAGCCGCCTGCCCGACGCGCATCATCGAAAGGGAATATCCGGGAAGATCGCCGCCCAGACTGCGCAGCGCCTGATCGAAGATCGGCAGCACACGCAGCACCAGCACCAACACGACCAAAGCCATGACCGCAATCAGCGTAAGCGGATAACGAACCGCATTGGCCGCCGTCCGGCGCAGCTGTGCCTCGCGCAAATAATAGGTAGCCAATCCCTGCATTACGCGATCCAGCTGACCCGCATCTTCGCCAACACGCACCATGCCCGTCATGTATTCGGGAAACACGCCAGCTTTAGCCACTGCGCAAGCCAGGGAACCGCTCTCGTGCATCTCATCGCGCATCACTTCAAGCGCCTTCGCCCCGCGCGTCCCGCGGTAATCCTCGCAAAGCGCTTCTATTCCTTCAATGAGCGGGATGTCCGACCCCAGCATCAGGGAGATTTGCTCGCAAAAAACCGAAATTTCCTCAGCAGTCAATCCGCTTTTTTCCTTTTTCGCCACAGTCCGCTTCCCCCTTAATAATACAGTTCCGGCGTGTACTGCCGGACAGTCGTCCCCGTAATGGCCGCCGTGGTATCAATCAGCCGCCATTGTCCGTCCACATACACGCTGTTCCAGGCGTGATATGTGGCATCCGCGTAACCGATTACCATCTGTGTCGGGATGCCCTGCGTGCGCAGCATGCAACACACCAGCGCCGCAAAGTCAAAGCAAATCCCCTTTTTTTCGGAATACACTTTTTCGATGTCCGGCAGATACCCCGTCGCGCTGCGAATTGTAACCGCCTTCATGTAATCATACATGAACCGCCCTGTCACAAAGCGCTCTATGGCTTCAACCTTCTGCTCATCGCTGCTCAACCCTTCGCACAACGTTTCGGCTTGCGCGATAGCCTCGTCTCCCGCTTCATACCAAGCGTATTGGTTGGGATAGAGAAAAGGCAAAAGCGAATCTGCAATCTCAACATCAAAGGAAATGTTGGAAACGCTCTGATACTGCGAACCCTTTACCTGTTCGTAGACGCCAACACGATACGAGCCGCTCCCCATCTGCAAGGGAAATACTTCAAATTCCCCCTCGCCATTGAGGTCATAGGTATACGTCATATCGCCATTGCTCACGCGAACCTTGAGCTTCTTTGAGCTCGCCTGGTGGCAAACCTGTATATATCCTTGATCCGCGTGCCCGATGTCCACAATCGTCCCGTTTTTCTTCTTCTGTCCATCCTGGGTCAGTTCCGGGAACCATGCCGCCTGCGCCCATACGGCGCAAAAAAGCAATACAACGGTCAACAGCGGAATCACCGTTCCCGCGATGCGCCCAGGCGTGCTCCCGGAACACTTTTCCGCTCGATCGCCCATCGGCTTATCCCCCGCCTTCCGCAGATGTATTGCACTATAATCACTGATTCTATATTTTAGCATAAAACCGTATGCATTTCAACGTCTTTGTTCCCCTGTATCATGCCCATGGTTAAACATATCAAAAGGTTTTTCATCATAATTTACTAAATTATTTGTTGTAATTCATCGAAACAATATATATAATATGTAGAATATTGCAATGTACAAAAATATTATACTTTGTTCTGTGTCTGAATATCCATGCAATGTGCTCCTCGTCCGAGGCATTTCTTGGATTTCCTTCAGCCGCAACCCCTTTGACAGCGACCCACGATTCGTCCAAGACCTATCCAGCGCGAAGTGATACATACTATGACTCCCCACGCTTCAAACAAAAAAAAGAACCGGAACCCGATACATACTGCATCGAAGTTCCGGTTCTTCATGGCACCTCCAATGGGAATCGAACCCATGATTTTGCCTTGAGAGGGCAACGTCTTGACCGCTTGACCATGGAGGCAACTGGCTGGGGAACTAGGATTCGAACCTAGACAATACGAGTCAGAGTCGTAGGTGCTGCCGTTACACAATTCCCCAATTCAATTTTTCGTCGTCAACGGGAGTTATTATATCACATCATTCGGCCATTGTCAACCATTTTTCCCAAATTTCTCTCTTCCCTCGCCCTCCTTTTTCCGCAAAGCAAATGCCCGCATCCAATGGATGCGGGCCAGAAATCACCGATGAACGCGGGCAATGCATTCCACTTCAATGGACAGCCCCATCGGCAGCTTGGACACTTCCACGCAAGTGCGTGCCGGGAAATTCGGGCCAAAGGCCTCCGCGTAAAGCGCATTGACCGCGGCAAATTCGCCCATGTCCGTCAGGTAAACTGTCGTCTTGAGCACATCGTCCATCGTAGCGCCCAGCTCACCGAGCACCGTGCGAATGTTGGAAAACACCTGCTTCGCCTGTTCGAGCGTGCCGCCCTCGACCGGCTTTTGCACGGCCGGATCGACGCCGATCATGCCGGACATGTAAATCGTATCGCCTGCAATCGCCGCCGTGCAGTACGGACCGACGGCCGCCGGCCCCTTCTGCGTCTTGAAACAAACCTTCTCCATGGTGTAACCTCCTGTGTTTCTATCGCTCCGTCACGCCCACATATACCGTCGGCGCAACCGGTTCGTATGTATCCTCACTGACCACTTCGCGCGATTCTTCGTCGTCCCCGACCGTCACAAGCTCCACAGTCACCTCGTAACCGGGCAGCGCTTCGCCCACCGGCACGCGCTCATCCGTATACGTAGCATATTGTCCTTCGCTGTCGCGAAGATAGACCGGGTCCTCCAAAATCTCGGTTTCCACGGCTGTCGATTCAAGCCGGTAGCGTTCCTGCTGGGCTTCTCCGATGATCTGCACTTCCAAGACCGTCTGACCCTCATCGTCCGCATAAAGACGAGTCGTCAAAAAGGCCATCGAATCCGTGTTGTTGCGAATCACCAAATCGAGCCCCTGCTCGGACACCGTGGCCTCCTGTCCCATTTCGCAGTAATCCTGCGGGTACACGGCGGCATGGCGCTCCTCGATCTGCAACCCCGCCAACAATGCGGCCTGATACAGCGCTGTTGACAGCTGGCAGATCCCGCCGCCCACACCGGCCACCCCGATGCCATAGGCGGGTTCCAGCGCAACCACGTAACCGCTCTCTTCGATGCGCGCACCGACCAGCTCGTTGAACGAAAACGCTTCTCCCGGCGCCGCCCGGCGGCCATTGAGCATGCCCGCGGCCAGTTTGACGTTGTTCACTGCGGCTTCATCATCACTCAGCGTCAGCGTCACGCGGGCGCGCAGCACGATGGCGCGCTCCAGAGACGCGCGTGTGACATCCGGTTCAAGCGTTTGGGGAACAACCTCTGCGCTGTCCGGCTTCATGGATTGCAACGCCTGCACAATCTGTTCTCGGAGCTCCGCCGTATCCAGCGCATACCCCACCTGATCGTCCGTAAAGCGGAAGGGTTCGCTGTTGCCTGGCACAAACGTGACCGTGGCGTCCACCGGGCTGCACTCCGTATCCTCTCGGATCTGCTCGAGCAATGCGTCCACGGGTTCAAGCGAATATCCAAAGACGGTCAAGGCATTGGAACCTTCGCGCTCAACCTGAAGGATGTCCATGAATCGCTCCCACATGCCGCCACTCTTTCCAACGGCCCAGGCGGGATCGAGCGTCGCCTGCTCATCGATGTGCAACCCGACATCCTCTGCCGTCAGCGCATAGGTTCGCCCTTGACAGGTGACGTCAAAACGCCAGGACGCAACCGTCTCCGCCGTCTGTTCTTCCAAGAGCGCCGCGCCCTCTTCGCGCGTCATGCCCGCCAAAGGAATCCCGTTGAGCAGCTGGCCCGTGCAAAACGTGTTTGCGTGGTCCGAAACCGTGCGATACACGTAGAGCGTACCCGCCCCCACACATACCGCAAGCACAAAAATCAAAACAGAAGCGATCACAGCGGCATTGCTGCGGCGCTTTTTCTTCTTTTTCTTTTTCTCGCGTGTCTTTTTCGGCGGCACCGGGGGCTTCTCCGGCACGTAACCCGCACTTGTCATCGTCGGCATCGCTTCACCTCACTCCCTGTATGGCGCTGAGCAGCGCCTTCACATCCTCCTGCATCGTGCTCCACCGTTCAAGCCCCTGAAACAGCGTCACCTTGCGCGTCTGTTCGCCGTGATAATCGCTTCCGCCGGTGACCAGAAGCCCTTCGCGGCGCGCAGTTGCGCGCAAAAACGGCAACTGGTGGTTCGCGGCGCTGGGATGGTAGACCTCCATGCCCGCAAGCCCCTGCGCTTTCCACTCGCCGATCAAAGAGGTCAGCGACGCCTCGCCCATTCCCAGTTCCATGGGATGCGCGAGCACGGCCACACCCCCGGCTTGCCGAATCCGGCTTACCGCCTCCGCGACCTTCAGTTCAGGCCGGGGCACATATCCGCAGCGGCCCGGTTTGAGAAACCGCTCGAACGCGTCGCTCACGGAGGAGGCATGGCCCGCCTCCACGAGCGCCCGCGCGACATGCGGACGGCCAACGGCGCCTTGCGCCAACTCGCGCACGCGCCTCATTTCAATGGGCTTTCCTGCCTTTGCCAGGCGCTCGACCATCTCCTGAGCGCGGGCGTCGCGCTCCTGTACGCGGCGATGGCAAAACGCCGCGAACGCTCCGTCTTGCGGATCGATGCCATAGCCGAGGATGTGAATTTCCTTGCTCGCGCCGCAGCTGAGTTCGACGCCGGGAATCAGGGTCATCCCCAGCCGCCTGGCCTCCTGCGCAGCCTGGGCCACGCCATCAAGGCTGTCGTGATCGGTCAAGGCGACGACGCTGAGCCCCATGTCATGTGCCTTTCGCATCAAAGCGTCCGGCTGAAGTTCCCCGTCGGATGCCGTAGAGTGCATGTGCAGATCGGCTTTCATCCTGTTCCTCCCCTCTGCGGCGGAACAGATCAAGCTTCTTCGGGCGCTGCGTCCGCCAAACGGGGCGTTTCGCCCTTCATGAACGCCTCAAACTCGGCGCGGTCAATCGTCTCGCGCTCAATGAGCAGCGCGGAAAGGCCGTCGAGCTTCTCGCGGTTTTCCATGAGCAGCGCCGTCGCCCGCGCAAACGCGTCGTTCATCTTGCGCTGCACCTCTGCGTCGATACGCGCCGCGACTTCCTCGCTGTAAGAGCGGGTCTGCTGGCCGTAATCGCGCGCCAGGAACACCTCGTCGTGATCGCCGCCCAGGTAAATCGGCCCCATGTCGTCGCTCATGCCGTATTGCATGACCATGCGGCGGCAAATGTCCGTCGCCCGCTTGAGGTCGCTGTTGGCGCCCGTGGACATCTCGCCCATCACCAGCCGCTCGGCAGCGTATCCGCCCAAGGCCATGGCCACAAAGTCGAGCAACTGCGCACGGGTGGTAAAATCGCTCTCCTTCTCCGGCAGCAACAGCGTATGTCCGCCGCTCCCGCCGCGCGGCATGATCGTCACCAGATGCACGTTGTCGCATCCCTGCAGCAGCTCGCCGACGATCGCATGGCCCGCCTCATGGCAAGCCACCAGGCGCTTATCCTCTTCGCTGACCATGTGACTGCGCTTTTCCGGGCCCATCTGAACGCGCTCAATGGCGTCGCTCAGGTGACGCGCGGTGATCTTGTCCTTGCCCTCGCGCGCGCAGAGAATCGCCGCTTCGTTGAGGATGTTCGCCAGATCGGCGCCCGCGCAGTACGGCGTGCGCTTGGCGATGTTCGCCAGATCCACATCGTCCGCCAGCGGCTTATCCTTGGCATGCACGCGCAAAATCGCCTCGCGGCCGCGCACGTCCGGATAGCCGACCATGATCTGCCGGTCAAAGCGGCCCGGGCGCAGCAACGCAGGGTCAAGAATATCCTTGCGGTTGGTCGCGGCCAGTACAATGACGCCCTCGTTGATCGCGAAACCGTCCATCTCCACCAGCAACTGGTTGAGCGTCTGTTCGCGTTCGTCGTGTCCGCCGCCCATGCCCGCGCCTCTGCGGCGGCCAACGGCGTCGATTTCGTCGATGAACACGATGCAGGGCGCGTGCTTCTTCGCCTGGTCAAACAGGTCGCGCACGCGGCTGGCGCCTACGCCGACAAACATCTCCACGAAGTCCGAACCGGAGATCGACATGAACGGCACGCCGGCCTCGCCGGCCACGGCCTTCGCCAGCAGCGTCTTGCCCGTACCGGGCGGGCCCACGAGCAGCACGCCCTTGGGGATCTTCGCGCCGACGGCGGTAAACCTGCGCGGATTTTTGAGGAACTCAACGAGCTCCTGCATCTCTTCCTTTTCCTCGACCGCGCCCGCCACATCGGCAAACGTGATCTTGTTTCCCTCGGCGTCAAACACGCGCGCCGTGCTGTGTCCGAAATTCATCATCTTTCCGCCGCCGCCGGACTGCTGGCGCATGATGAAAATCCAGAACACCATCATCAGCACGGTCATCAGCAGGTACGGCAGAAGCTGGAAGATCCAGGAGACCTGTTGCGCCGGGAAGTAGACCAGCGTATAACCCAGATCCAGCTCGGTGATGGAATCGAGCGGAACCCCCGCTTCTTTGGCCGCAATCTGGCGGCAGGTGGTCACGAACGTATCCCCGTCAACGACCGCCGAAAAGTCATAGGCATCGGTGGAAAAGTACTCCAGCGGGATCGTGCTGGAGGAAAGGTGCCCATACACCGTGTCGCCCTGAACACCCACGGCATCGAATGCCCCCTGCTCAATATAGCTGAGCATCTTCGAGGATTCAATCTGAACCCCCCGCTGATCCTTGGCGGAGTTGGCAAAAATCTGAGCCGCAATCAGCACGCCCAGGATGATGAGCGCATAAATCGGAAAACCCTTATATGATTTTTTCAAAGGAAACCTCCCACTTTCGCGGATGGCGCCGCGGCAAAAGATGATTATTTTTCATAGACCTCGGGACGAAGGATGCCGATGTCCGGCAAATTCCGGTAGCGCTCCGCGTAGTCCAGTCCATACCCCACGACGAACTCATCCGGAATCGTAAAGCCGCAGTAATCCACATGCAGCGGCACGCGGCGGCGTTCCGGTTTGTCCAGCAGCGTCGCAATGTGCAGCGAGGCTGCGCCGCGGCTGAGCAGGTTCTCGCGAAGGAAGGAGAGCGTCATGCCCGAATCGACGATGTCCTCGATGATCAGCACATCCCTGCCGTTGACCGGCTTATCCAGATCCTTGAGAATCCGCACGACGCCGGACGTCTTGGTCGCGCTGCCGTAGCTGGAAATCGCCATGAAATCCATCGTCATCGGCAGATCAATCTCCCGCACCAGATCCACAAAGAACACCACCGCGCCCTTGAGGATGCAGATGACGGTCAAATCCCTGCCCCGAAAATCCTCGGTAATCTGCTTGCCGATCTCGCGCACGCGTTCGGCAATCTGTTCGCGCGTGAGCAGCAAATCTTCCTTTAAATCCGCATACATCAACCGCTTATCGTCCATTCTCCGATCCTCCCGATAGAAAATTTCTCATCTTTTGTCCTTCTGACCATTGCACCAGCACGGCGCGCTCCCCCTGCCGCACGCGGCAGCTTTCCGAAGGCCGAAGCCCTCCCACAAACAGGATCGCATCCCCCTGCCGGAGCACGGGCAGGCTTGCGCGAAACGGGCGTTCGATGCCCGCATCGATCAACAGTTTTTTGAGCGGCGCCGGGCTTTTTCGGCCAAAAGGTGTCATCACATCCCCCGGCCTGCGCTGCGTCACCACCGCGCCGTGGGCGAGGGCCTCCGGCATCACCTGCGCCGTGCGCCCGTCCCCGGTCTCGCCGGGCTTCGCCTCGCGCACCCAAAAGGTGCCAAACGGCGTATCGGTGCCTCCCGGCACCTGCAAAGGCGTGTCCGGCAACCGTTCCCGTGGCCGGTTCAGGCAGACAAAGCGCGCGCTCACATGCGCATATGCGCCATCAGCGAGATTGATTCCCGCATTTTTTCCTTCGTAAACCGCGCGAACCAGGCGCGAAACCGTCCGGGCATCCTGCGCGCCGAAGCCCGCCTCTTCCATGCGCCGCACGAGCACCCGGCTCAGCAGCGCTTCATCCAAGTCAAAAAGCGTCCGGCGCCAAAGCGCCATTCCATCCACTAGCCGCAACGACTCGCTGCGCAGAAGCGGCGCAATCGCGCGCTCAAAATGTTCTTCATCCCGCTGGGCGGCTGCCGCCAACCGGCAAAGCGCCGAAACCGCGCCCGGATATGCGGCCTCCAGCGCAGGAATCACTTGTAAACGAATCCGATTGCGGGCAAAGCGCACGTCGCCGTTGGTCGCGTCCTCGCAAAAGTCCTGATTCCAGCTGGCCAATGCTTCGCGAAGCTCTCCCGGCATGCAGTTCAAAAGCGGCCGAATGAACCGCCCATTGCGCCAGCGCATGGCGCACAGCCCGCGCACGTCGCTTCCGCGCGCCGCATGCAGGAGCACCGTCTCCGCCTGATCCATCGCATGATGGGCCAGCGCGATATGCTGCGCGCCGGTTTGATCCGCCACGCGCAAAAGCGCTTCCCGGCGCAGGGCGCGCGCGGCCTCTTCCAGGCCTCCTCCGCGCAAACGGGCGGCTGACGGCGCATCGACCTCCACGGTATGCAACGCAATCCCCTTGCGCTCGCAGAGCGCGCCGACAAACCGCATATCCCGCAGCGACGCCTCACCCCGGATACCGTGTTCCACATGCACACAGGAGACGGTCAAATCCAGTTGCTCTTTGACCTCGCATAAAAAACAAAGCAGCGCCACCGAGTCCGCGCCGCCGCTCACCGCCGCAAGCACATGCTCGCCGGGCGATACGGCGCACTCCCCTGTCAAGCGCAGAGCAAATTCGTCGGATGTCATATCGTCTTCTCCTGTCTACACAGCTTCTATTGTACCCGTTTGCGCCCAAAATGGCAAGGCTAAAGCGCAAAAAAAGCATTGGAAGTCTCTGCAACGCAAAAGCGCGCCCTCTTTGCGGGCGCGCCCCTGAGCGCACAGGTTTTCCCCTCATCCAATCCAACTGTTGTACGTCGCCACCGTGCCCACGAGATTCATCACCAATCCCAGGCAAAACAGCGGCGCATGCCATTCTTCCCGTTCCTGCGGCGTGAGCACCAGCAGCCCATAAAAGAGCCAGGGCATCAGATCGACCAGGTAGCGGTTGCCGAACTGCCACCCGCCCATCGTCCGATGGCACAGCACGATCAGCAGATGCGCCAGCGCCAGCAGCGGCAGCAACCCGCGCACCGTCCAGTTTCCGCGCATCCGCCGCACAAACGCCCCACCCCACGCCAGCACAAAGGAGAGCAGCAGCGGAGAGACGAGCCAAAACGCCATGCAGCCATAGGTATAAAAGCGCAGCGCGCCGCCCATTCCCCCGGTTTGCGGCAGGCGAAGGCATTCCGCCAGATTGGCCGGCAAATAGGACAGGCTGAACTGCCCGGCCTCACTGTTCATGAACTCCGGCAGATAATTGTGGCCAAACTCCAGCGGATTGCCAAAGCGCAGCGCGTTGAGCAGCATGTATCCCCCGCCGATGCACACCGCCGGCAGCAACCATACGGCCCTGGGCTTCGCCAGCGCATCGCGCCGCCGGTTCGCCTGCACGAGCAAGACCATCAGCAGCGGCAAATATACGATCACCATGGGGCGGCATCCGACCGCGCAAGCCCAAAAGGCCATCGCGCGCACGCCTTCCCCCCGCTTCGCGTGCGTGAGCGCCATGAGCGACAGGGTGAAGCACATCGACTGCGCCAGAAACCACACCCAGCCTTGCAGTGCGATGAACAGATAGCCGTTTGCCAGGTAGAGATAGAGCACGGAAAACAGCGAACTCTTTCCCCGCACCTCGCGCGTCAGGCGGCACGCATAGATCACCCCCAGCAGCGTGACGCCCCAGGAGATCAGGTGATCCGGCGTGTTCTCGCCGAACACCGCCGCAAACGGCAGCAGCACCACCGACGGGAACGGCGGAAAGCTGACATAATAGCGGCCTTCATAGATCGCCAGCTCAAGCCAGGTATAGTTCATGCCCAGGTCAAGCCGGCCGTCCAGCCAGGCCAGCGCCTGCAACGTATAGGATCGGTAAGGGTTATCCCCCAGCGGTCCCTTGCCCGTAAACGCCGCCAGGGACGCCAGTGCAATGAGCACGCACAGCGCCGCGATGCCGCTCTGCGCGTATGCCTTTCTTCTGTCCTCCATGTGTTTCGCCTCCTGCTCTATATTTCCATAGATGCGCAGGCAAGCAAAACCTTACAGCGCTGCCCTCACACCGCAAAAAAACACGGAAAACGGGCCTTATTCCAGCATGGACGTGCAATGCGGGCAACGGGTTGCGTCCTGTGCCACTTCCTGCCGGCAGTACGGGCAAAGCCGCACAGGCTTGGCCGGTTCCGGCGCCGAGCGAAGGCGTTTGATTCTGGAAATCACGCGCACCACGAGGAACATGCACAGCGCAATGAGCAAAAAGTCCAATACGTTTTGCAAAAACAGGCCGTAGTTCAGCGTGCCGGCGCCAGCCGCCGCAGCCTCTTGCGCGGAGGCGTAGTGCTGCCCATCCAGCGCATAGAACAGTCCGCTCAGGTTGATGCCGCCGGTCAAAATGCCCAGCACGGGCATAAAAATATCGCTGACCAGGGAAGAGGTGATCTTGCCGAACGCCGTGCCGATGACCACGCCAATGGCCATATCCATCACATTGCCGCGCATGGCAAAGGCCTTAAAGTCCGTCAGGAATTTCTTCATGGTGTTCCTCCTGTTTTTCCTCCTGTGAAGCGCCCTGTTGTGCGCTGAGCTTCGCGGTCAGCGCGCTGAAGTCGATCTCCGGCAGCTCGCTCAGAGAAGACAGACAGAAGTGGCGCAAGAACGTATCCGTCGTCCCGTAGAGGATCGGCCGCCCAAGCGCCTCCTTGCGCCCAACCTCTTCAATCAGTCCCTTGGAGACGAGCGACTGCACCGAGTAATCGCACTTGACCCCGCGAATCTGCTCGATTTCCGCCTTCGTCACGGGCTGCTTGTAGGCGATGACGGCCAACGTTTCCATCACGGCCTGGGACAGTGACTGCTTCTGAACGGGCTGCAGCAGCTTTTCCACGTAGGGCGCGTAATCCGGACGCGTCGCCAGCTGCACATGCGCGCCAAAGCGCAGCAGCCGCAGACCGCGCCGGTCAAAGTCGTACCCGCTCTCCAAAGCATCCAGCGTCTGTTCCAGCTCCGCCTCCGTGATGCCCATGGCGCGGCAGATTTCCTTTTTCTCCACAGCATTGCCCGTGACAAAGAGAATCGCTTCCACAATGCCTACGCGCTCTGCCTCTTCAGGCGTTCGCTGTTCCATCTTCCTCATCCCTTCTGCCGGGCAAAAGCAGGATGTCGTCGTAAATCTGCTCCTGTTCGGCGTGCAGTTTTCCCAGCTTGAGCAGCTCAAGCATCGCCATAAAATAGGAAACAATCTCGTTTCGCGTCACATCGGCAGAGAGCATGTCCGTAAAGAGCACAGGCCCATGGCGCAGCCTCGCCGTGAGGTTGAACACGCACTGTTCAATGGTAAACGCATCGCGCGTGATGGAGCGGAACACGCGGCCCGGCTCCTCCACCTGCGTTTGCCGGGCCAAAATCCGTTCCAGCGCGCGCACCAGGGCATCCAGCGACAAACCCGTCAGCTCGATGGGCTGCGGCGGCAGCGGATATTCCTCCGGCAGCTTGGAAAAGACCTGCATGGCCGCCTGCTCAAACTCCTTCATCCGGCCCGCGCTTTCCTTGTAGAGCTTGTATTCCTCCAGCCGGCGGATGAGCGCCTGCTCGGGCGTCTCCTCCCCCTCTTCCGGCTCCTGCGGCGGACGCGGCAAGAGCGCGCGCGACTTGATCTCCAGCAGCGTCGCTGCCATCGTCAAGAACTCGCTCGCCGTGTCCATATCCAGTTCGCCCACCCCCTGCATGGAGGCCAGGTACTGCTCGGTGATTTCCGAAACGAAGATGTCCTTGATGTCAACCTTCGCCTTGGTAATCAGGTGCAGCAGCAAATCGAGCGGGCCTTCAAACTGCTTGAGGGAAATGTATACCGCCATCGCTTACCCCCACAGCGCCCGAACCGGCCAAAGCAAAGCCCGCTGTACCGGGAACACGACCGCATAGATGATGTTGCCCAAAAAACCCTGCGCCGCAAGCACGAGCACCACCAGCATCGCAATTTGAAACGCGCGCTGAGAGAGATGAAAGCGGCCCTTGAAGATCAGGTCGTTGAAAACATGGTAGCCGTCCAGCGGCGGCAGGGGCAACACGTTGAACACGGCGAGGTTGAGATTGACCAGCGCCGTGTACGCGCTCAGGCGCACGAGGGGAACAAGCCAGGCATGCGCAATCAAACCGTCGAAGTCCTGCAAAGCCGTTCCCGCGATCACCGACCACACGACGTTGTAGTCGTAGCTGACCATGGTCGAAAGTCCATAATAGTCGAGCACTTCCGGCCGCCACAAAAACGCGCTGGCCACCACCGTGACCACCGTAAAGAGCACGAACAGGATCAGATTGACGGTGATGCCCGCCAGCGACACGCGCAAATCCGCCTTGAGGCGGTCGCCACGATAGTTGTACGGATTGACCGGCACGGGCTTTGCCCAACCGAACCCGGCAAAGAACATCAGCAATGCGCCAAGCGGGTCCAGATGCGCGAGCGGGTTGAGCGTAAGCCGTCCGGCATTCTTGGCCGTATTGTCGCCGCTTCGCCAGGCCGCATAGGCATGGCCCCACTCATGGCAGCATAGGCCGATGAGCACCGCCAGCACACGATAAATCGCCTGATCAAAAAACGCGAGCGGCTCACGCAGCAGCGTCTGGATATAGTCAAGCACAGCCGCGTTCCCCCTTTCCATCATCGCAATAAACCTTTATAGTTTACCGCACAAAACGTCCCCCTGTCAAGCCGGGCGGCAGGGCGTACCTTTCTATTTTTTAAGCCGCTCCGCGCGCACTGAACCCTTCGATTGTTGTCGGATTGCCCCTCGAGGTCTGCAAGTCCCGTTGCGCTTTTCCCAAAGGTTGCAAGAAGAGGAACGCAATAAAAAAAGCGGACTGTTGCCCGCCTTTCCCCATGCGCATGGGTTCATCCCATCTGTGCCATATCCTTTTGCAGCCGAAGCAGAATTCGCTTTTCCAGCCGGGAGATGTAGCTCTGGCTGATGCCCATGATGTCCGCAACTTCCTTTTGCGTCTTTTCTGCGCCGCCGCCCAATCCAAAGCGCAGGCGCATGATTTCCTTTTCCCGCATGGAAAGGCGGGAGAGTGCCGTAGCGAGCATCTGCCGCTCGACAGTTTCCTCGATCGAGCGGTAAACCATGTCTCCCTCCGTGCCCAGGATGTCCGAAAGAAGCAGTTCGTTGCCGTCCCAGTCGGTGTTCAGCGGCTCGTCGAGCGAAACCTCCAGCTTCTGCCGGCTCGTTCGGCGCAGGAACATGAGGATCTCGTTTTCAATGCACCGCGAAGCGTACGTCGCCAGCTTGATCTTCTTGAGCGGATCAAACGTGTTGACCGCCTTGATCAACCCAATCGTGCCAATGGAGATGAGGTCTTCGATGCCTACGCCCGTGTTTTCAAACTTGCGGGCAATGTAGACGACCAGTCTGAGATTGTGCTCAATGAGCGTCTGCCTGACGGTATTGGGCTCCTGCTCCATGCGCGCAAACAGCGCCTGCTCCTCCTCGCGCGTCAGCGGCGCGGGCAGTGAATCGCTCCCGCCGATGTACGCGACCGTGCCCTCCGGCCGGATCAGCGTGAGCGCAGGCCGCGCAATGCGCCTTGCCCAGTTGTGTTCAACCCTCTGCCTTTCCATATGCATCCCCCTCTTGATTTGATCCTTCGATTTCATCGCTGTCAAGCAGCGATTGCGGCAACAGTGCCGGCGCGTCCGGCGACAATGCCGGGGAAAGCGCCAACACGCATTTCACCCCAATGCTCCGCCCTTCGACGGCCACATTTGTGCTTTCTGGCGCCAGACAGCCCATCATCTGCCGCCCGCCGGCCGTGTCCGCGAAGATCGGCCGCAGCGGCATGTCCCCCAGCTCAAACCAGGCGCGCGCCGCCTTCTCCGGCAGAACGATCACCGCCCGATGCGTCAGGTAATCACGAAGGCAGTTGCCGCTGTCCACCATCGCCTCAAACGAGGCGCGCTTCCCACGGACTACGCAGCTCACCCGCACGCGCCGCACGCTGCGCGCCGCTTGCCGCGCCCGGCAGACCGACAATGCCATGCCGCCCACTGCCAACGCGCCGATGATCCACGCCGCCCACAGCGAACCGGTCGCGCCGCTGAGCGCTTGAATCGTGCCGCCGAGCAGCCCTTCCGCCGCCAGCAGCAGCCAGGCGCCCCGCAAGGCGTCCCTTCCCGACGCGAAGGCCACGCGGGCCATGATCCATGCCGTCACCGGCCAGAGCAGCAGGCGGCTTGTCCAGCCCGCTTGCCGCGCAAGCCAGGCCAGTCCCGCTCCCAATACCGCTGCCGCCGCGACGCGCTGCGCACACACACGACGGCCCATCATTCGAAGCGCCATGCACAGGCACAGCGCGTCCGCCAGAACATCCAGAACTGCTTCGTTCATGTCCGCATTATATCGCCAGAGCCGTGAATTCGCCTGTCGTTTGATTGCGCGAAAAAAGAGGAATGCTCGTCCACTTTCGACAAACATTCCCCACCGATCGCGCCTGTATGCGCATCCTTTTCACTTCAATAGAAAAAGCCCTCCCCCTTTCGGAGGAAGGCTCAAAAGGCTCAGATTGCCTTGCTGATCTGCTGTCCCTGTTTGGTGTCCTTGAGCACGTAGCCCATGGCGATGATCTCGTCGCGCAGGCGGTCGCTCTCCGCCCAATTCTTGTTGGCGCGGGCCTCGGCGCGCTGCGCCAGCAGCGCCTGCACCTTGTCGTCATCGGCGTCGGTTTTGCGCGAAAGGATGCCCAGCACGCCCGCCAGCTCATCGAGCGTATCGAGCGCCGCCTTCACGGCCGCCTTCGGGCTGTTCTCATCGAGCGCCGCGTTGGCCGCACGCACCAGCTCAAAGAGCTTGCCGATGGCGTCCGCCGTGTTCAGGTCGTCATCCATCGCGGCGTCAAAGCCCTCGCGGGCCTCGCGGATCTTTTCCATCAGATCGTTTTCGCGCTCGCCCAATTCGCCATCTTTCGCGTTTTCCAGCAGGAAAGCGTAGTGGTCGCGCGCCGTATACAGCCGGTCAAGCGACGCCTTCGCCTGCTCAATCATCTCGCGGGAGAAGTTGATCGGGCTGCGGTAATGCGCGCTGAGCATGAACATGCGCACGGCCTCCAGATCAAACTCCTTGGCGATGTCGCGCACGGTGAAGAAGTTGCCCAGCGACTTGCTCATCTTCTGGTTGTCCACGTTGATGAAGCCGTTGTGCATCCAGTAATGGACGAACGGTTTGCCCGTCGCGCCCTCGGTCTGCGCGATTTCGTTTTCGTGATGCGGGAACACGAGGTCCTTGCCGCCGCAGTGAATGTCGATCGTCTCGCCCAGATACTTGGTGCTCATCGCGGAGCACTCGATGTGCCAACCCGGACGGCCCATGCCCCAGGGCGACTCCCACGCCGGCTCACCGGGCTTTTGCGCCTTCCAGAGCGCAAAGTCCATCGGATGGCGCTTGTTGGGATCGACGTCGATGCGCGCGCCGCTCTCCAAATCCTCCAGGTTCTGGCCGGAGAGCTTGCCATAGCCCGGGAACGCCTGCGTGTTGAAGTAAACGTCGCCGTTGTCGCACGCATACGCCAGGCCCTTTTGCTCGAGCTTTTGAATGAGCGCGATGATTTCCGGAATGTGCTCGGTCGCCTTGGGGTTGACCGTCGCCCGCTCGATGCCCAGCGCGTCGGCATCCTTGTAGTATTCCGCGATGAACCGCTCGCCCAGTTCCTTGACCGTGATGCCTTCCTCGTTGGCCCGGCGGATCATCTTGTCGTCAATATCCGTAAAATTCTGCACGAACTTGACGTCGTAGCCCTTGTGCTCAAAGTAGCGGCGCAGCGTGTCAAATACGATGAACGGACGCGCGTTGCCGATATGGAAATAGTTGTAGACGGTCGGGCCGCAGCAATAAATGCGCACCTTGCCCGGCTCAATCGGGACAAACTCTTCCTTCTTTCGGGACTGTGTGTTGTAAATCTGCATGCCTGAACTCCTCCTTGCTCTGCTGCGCCCGGCTGGTTGCGAGGCGACAAAAAGCTCCGCCCTCTCTGCTTCCAGAGACGGCGGAGCCGCGGTTCCACTCTGATTGGGCGCAAAGCGCCCCCCTCTTCGCCTTAACACGGCGTCCATGCCGCTGCCTGCGCCAAGCGGTCGGCAGCGGAGCTCCCGGATGCACTTCTCCTTCCTCTGCCCGAGCGCGCTTTCAGCCGGCGGCGCGCCCTCTCTGCGGGGTGAAATCTGAAGGATACTCTTCCGTTCTTCGCCTGTATGCATCATTATAGCCCGCCCGAGCGGAGGATGTCAAGCCCTTTGCGTCATCCATTGAACCGCTTTCAATTTTCCTCTTTGCGCGCGGCCCATTGTGTGCTATAATACAGGCAGCTCAAAAGGATGGAGGTTGATTCCCATGGCGTCTAAGACTTCCGCTCGCGAGGAGCGCAAGAAGAAGATGGTGCGTCTGATCGCACTGGTCGCCTGCTGCGCGCTGGTGATCACGGCAATTCTGCCGTACGTCGCATCTGCCCTGTACTAAGAGAGCCGCCGCTTCTCCCAAAAGAGAAGCGGCGTTTTTCCTATCGCGTGCTCCGTCAATCGCTTTCGCCGGTATGTATGGCCGATGCGCTCTCCTTGAGCGCCTGGATACAGCGGCGAATGGTCTCGGCCTGCTCCGTCGTGATCTCCTCGGGGCGCGTCTTGTTGACGGCCTTGCGCAGGGCGGCGATGTCGTCCTTGATCCGCTTTTTTGCGGTGTGGTCGAGCTGCTTGTCCTTTTTCAGCGCTTCTTCCGTCTCATAGGCCAGGCGTTCGCCCTCGTTGCGCACATCCAGCGCCTCCTTGCGCGCCTTATCCCAGGCTTCGTAGGCGCGCGCATCGTCCATCGCGCGGCGAATCTCCTCCTCGCTCATGTTCGTAGTCGAGGAAATGGTGATCTCCTGGCTGTTGCCCGTGCCCAGGTCCTTGGCGGATACCTTCACAATGCCGTTGGCGTCGATTTCAAACGTCACTTCGATCTGCGGCACACCTGCCATGGCCCGGCGAATGCCCTTGAGACGGAAATTGCCCAGCAACTTGTTGTCCCGCGCAAAGTGGCGCTCCCCCTGAAGCACCTTGATGTCCACCGCCGTCTGAAAGGGCGCGGCCGTGGTGAAGATCTGGCTGTGCTTGGTGGGGATCGTCGTGTTGCGGTCGATGATCTTGGTGGCGATACCGCCGACCGTCTCGATGGACAGCGAAAGCGGCGTCACGTCCATGAGGATGATGTTCTGCGCGGCGGAGGTGACGCTCAACCCGTTGCCCGCCGCAAGCTTGGCGCCCTGCAACGCCGCGCCCATGGCCACGCACTCATCCGGGTTCATGGCCTTGCTGGGTGTCTTGCCCGTCAACCGCTTGACCAACTCCTGCACGGCCGGCATGCGCGTGCTGCCGCCCACGAGCAGCACCTGCGAGAGCTGCTGCATCGTCAGTCCGGCATCGGTCATCACCTGATTGACCGGTCCGCACGTGCGCTCGAGCAGGTCGTGCGTCATCTGTTCAAACTGCGCGCGCGTGACGGTGATGTCCATATGATGCGGGCCGTTCTTGTCCTGGCAGAGGAAAGGCAGCATGACCTGCGCCGTCATCTGCGCGGACAGTTCGCGCTTGGCCTTCTCCGCCGCCTCGCGCACGCGCAGCATCGCCGCCTCGTCGCGCGAGAGATCGACCTTTTCCGTGCGCCGGAATTCCGCAATCAGGTGATCGGTGAGCCGCTGGTCAAAATCGTCGCCGCCCAGGTGGTTGTCACCGCTGGTGGCGAGCACCTCGATGACGCCGTCCCCGATCTCAATGAGCGATACGTCGAACGTGCCGCCGCCCAGATCATAGACCAGAATCTTCTGCGCCTGTCCGTGATCGAGGCCATAGGCAAAGGCCGCGGCCGTCGGTTCGTTGATGATGCGCAGCACCTCCAGCCCGGCAATGCGCCCCGCGTCCTTGGTGGCCTGGCGCTGGGCGTCCGTAAAGTACGCCGGGACGGTGATGACCGCCTGCGTGACCGTCTCGCCCAGGTAATCCTGCGCGTCGCGCCGGAGCTTTTGCAGGATCATCGCGGAGATTTCCTGCGGCGTGTAGCCCTTGCCGTCGATCTTCACGCGGGTGTCGTTGCCCATCTCGCGCTTGATGGAAAGCACGGTGCGCCCTGCGTTGACTGCTTGCTGGCGCAGCGCCGCTTCGCCGATCACCCGTTCGCCCGTCTTGGTAAAGCCGGCAACGGAGGGCGTCGTGCGTCCCCCTTCAGAATTGGGAATCACCACCGGCTCGCCGCCTTCCATCACGGCCATGCAGCTGTTGGTTGTGCCCAGATCAATGCCAATCACTTTGCTCATCGTATCATCCTACCTTTAATATCGCAATCCATTGTGGCCGTACCACAAATCCTATTGTATCCATCCCCGCACGCAAAGGCAAGGGCGCGATTGTGAAAAAAAATCGCGGTCAATCTATCCTGAAACAGCGCTTAAAAAAGACGGAAAATTTTTACAGCAAAAATGAAATTTTCGCGCGCGCGTCTCGTCATATGATCAGGAGGTGAAAGGCGGCATGGCATCCTATACGCAAGAAGCCCGCGAGCAAGCGCTCGTGCGGCTGATGAGCCAACACGGCGACAGCATCAAGCGCATGTGCTGCGTGTATTTGCGGGACCTGGGCGCGGCAGAGGATGCGGCCCAGGAAACATTCATCAAGGCGTACGCGCACATCGACTCGCTGATGGAGGGCGAAATCCAGAGCGAAAAAGCCTGGCTCTCGCGCATCGCCATCAACACTTGCAAAGACATCCTGCGTTCCTCCTGGATGCGCCACATCGACCGGCGCAAGGCAATCGAAGAATTGCCGCTGGCCGCGCCCTCCACCCATCAGGAATCGCTTGAATTGACCGAGGCCATCATGAAATTGCCGCCAAAATATAAGGAAATTGTTCTCTTGCACTATTATCAGGGTTTTAACCTTCGCACCTGCTCGCAAATTCTGGGCATCTCCGCGCCCACCGCATCACGCCATCTCGCGCAGGCCGCCAAACGCCTGCGACTCGAACTGGAAAGGGGCTGATCTCGATGAAATCTCATAACCCGATTCACGACGCCATCGACGAAAGCCTCAGTGGCGTTCACTTCGACCTCACGGACATGCACCGCGTATTGCGCGCTTCCCGCTTGCGGGAGGAAGAGCCGGTTCGGCCGCCACGGCGCCGCATGCGCGTTGACCTGGTGTTCGCCTGCGCGATGCTGTTGATTCTGGTGGTGCCGCTCAGCCTCTTTGCCGTGCGCACGCGCACCACGCAGACGACGCACGTGGTCGCCGCGCCCGGCATCTCCACAGCCGGCCCAATCCAGACGCCCGAATTGCGGGAAGACGTCATCGCGACGCAGACCGCGCAGTCCGGCGAGGAAAGCGAAGCCATCCGCATTGCCCGGCTCTGCTTTGAAGCCCAATGCGACACCAGCATCTTCTCCTTTGAAGAATATGCCGTGTCCGTCGCCTGCTCTGAGGAGGCATCGGGCGCCCGTCAATACACGGTGGACATGACGAGCATTTACGGCAACGGTTGCCGCTTTACGGTCGTCGTTTCCATGCCCTCCGGCGAAGTTCTTCAGTATTCCACCCCGGACCTGGCGACCATGCCCACCTATCTGGACACCAGCGCGCCCGAAATCCAGGCCTGGTACGAGAAAAACGGCCCGTACCTGTTCACCTGGTCCGCCGAAGATCAAGTGGAGTTCTCCCGGCGCTATGAGGGCGGTTCGCTTCGCCTGCCCACGGAAGGTGAGCTCACGTTTGAAGAAGCCAGCACGCTCGCCCGCACTTTCGCGCTCGAGCAAACCGGCTATTCGGGCTCTCTTTCGTACGCCTACCCCGTTCTCTACGCCGAAAGCTCCGGCTCCTCCGCGTGCTATGTGGTGTACTGCTGCGATACGCCGGTCACAGACACTTTGCCTGAACAGAGCATCACCGTCAGCTTCTCGCCCACGGGCGAAAACCCGAGCATTCAAAGCAATACGCTCCTGCCCTCTTTCTAAACCACCGCTCAATCCCGTGTTTTCCCGGCTAGAAGCCCCCACACGGGGCATGATATGCACAAACCGATCTGTTGGAGGTGTTCCTTCTTGTGTACCGCCGTCAACTTCACCGTCAAGGATCACTATTTCGGCCGCAATCTCGACCTTGACGTCTCCTATCACGAGGAAGTCGCCGTGACGCCGCGCCGCTATCCGTTCGCCTTCCGCCGTATGCCTGCGCTCCCGCAGCACTTTGCCATGATCGGCATGGCTACCGTCGTGGACGGTCATCCGCTGTATTACGAGGCAACCAACGAGCGCGGCGTCAGCATGGCTGGGCTCAACTTCCCCGGCAATGCCCACTACAACCCGGAAGCACCGGGCCGGGACAACATTACCCCCTTCGAGTTCATCCCGTGGGTGCTGGGCCAATGCGCCACGATGGACGATGTTCGCGACTGTCTTTCGCGCATCAATCTCTTGGACGAGCCCTTCAGCGCCGCGCTTGCGCTGGCCCCGCTGCACTGGATGATCAGTTGGAAGGATGCATCCATCGTCGTGGAATCGATGCAGGACGGGCTGCACATTCACGAAAATCCGCTCGGCGTGATGACCAACAATCCGCCCTTTCCCATGCAGCTTCGCGGCCTGGCCAATTACATGGCCCTCTCTCCGCGGCAGCCGGAAAACGCCTTCGGCCCGGACGTGCCGCTGGCCACCGATTGCAGCGGCATGGGCGCGCTCGGCCTGCCCGGCGATCTGTCCTCGACGTCGCGCTTTGTGCGCGTCGCGTACATGAAGCACTTTTCCCGCTGCGGCGAAACGGAAGCGGAATGCGTCAATCAGTTTTTCCATATTCTGGGTTCCGTGCGCGTGCCGCGCGGCAGCGTGCTCCTCGACCACGATGCCTGCGAAATCACCGTGTACTCCAGCTGCTGCAACACCGACCGGGGCATCTACTACTACGTGACGCACGAGAACAGCCGCATCACCGGCGTTGACATGCACCGCGAAAACCTCGACGCCGAAACCGTCGTTCGGTATCCGCTGACCCCCGGCCCGCAGATTCTGATGGCCAACTGATTTTGCGCCGCCGAAGTTCCAGCGTTGAATCCGCACAAAGGCGGGATTTATCAACATATGTAAACAACCAGCCGCCCCGATCGCACGGAGCGGCTGGTTACTTTATTGGATTCCCAAAGCCTGACGCCACGCCTCTTCGCGAAAGCCCACCAGCACGAAGTCCTGCGCAATGAGCATGGGCCGCTTGACAAGCATGCCGTCCGTCGCCAGCAGATCCAATTGCTCCGCTCCGCTCATGGACGCCAGCCTGTCCTTGAGGCCGAGCGCGCGGTACTGCTGTCCGCTCGTATTGAAAAAACGCTTGAGTGGCAATCCGCTGCGCGCATGCCATTCGGCCAGCTCCTCGCGGGACGGGTTCTCCGCCTTGATGTTGCGCAAGGTATACGAAACCCCCAGGCCGTCGAGAAACGCCTGCGCCTTCTTGCAGGTCGAGCACGCGGGATAACACAGGAAAACCATGGTTTCACCTTCCTTTTTTGCCTATTATACCCCACGCCATGGACAAACACAAGCGCAAAAGGGGTTGTCCACAGATCGGCCCGACCTGTGGACAACCTTTTATGCACTTTCCTTGACGCTCAGGCGGTCCGCCACCAGCGCGATAAATTCCCCGTTCGTCGGCTTGTCGTCCAGGGAGCAGACGTTCTTGCCGAACGCTTCGTCCAGCGCCTCGATTCGGCCGCGATTCCAGGCTACTTCAATCGCATGGCGGATGGCGCGTTCGACCTTGCTGCTCGTCGTGCCAAAGCGTCTGGCAATGCCGGGATACAGCTCCTTGGTGATGCGCCCCATCATGTCCGGCTGATCGATGACCATGCGCACGGCTTCGCGCAGGAACTGATATCCCTTGATGTGCGCCGGAATGCCGACCGTCAGGAACAGATTGGCAATGCGCTCCTCCAGGCTCTCGGACGCCGTGCCCTGCTCTTCCTTCTGCATGCGCATGCACAGCATGTCCGCTTTGCGGTCCTCGCCCGCCGCCTCAAATACGCGCTGCGCCAGCATCGCAAAATCAAACGGCTTCACCATGTAGTAGTGAACGCCCAAGTTGATCGCCCGGGCAATGAAGTCATCACGCCCCAGCGCGGTCAGGGCGATGACACCCGGCTTGCGCGCCAGTTTCATGCTTTGCAGCCGCTCCAACACCCCATAGCCGTCCATCTGCGGCATAATCATATCGCAGATGAGCACATCCGGCTCCTTTTCCTCAATCAGTTGCAGCGCCTCAAGCCCATTGGACGCGGTGCCGACCACGTCAATTCCGCTTTGCTCCGCCAAATACTGGGCAACCATGTCCCGCAACTGCACGTTGTCCTCCGCCACGACGACACAAACTGTCTCCATATGAACCCTCCCCATGCTTGTATATATCCAAATTTGAAACATATATTCCTTTTGATAATTATATCACAACCGTTCGATTGTGTGAAGGTACAAATTCAGCTTTCCGCCAGAATTTGCGTCACAATGGATATATACGCGAAAACCGGCAAATCAAGAACCGTGAGGGCGATTCAAATGTTTCAATGCGCGCGAATATACGGCTCGACGAGGCGCAAAATGCGGTCGGCGCTCGCCGGAGCATAGCGCGGGGACTGCGCGAGGGTCACCATGTCAAACCCGGAATCGCAAAATGTCGTGCAATCGTCCACGACGGTGAAGGGGATCTCCGGTTCCGGGCCGTTGATCCCCTCCATCAGCCGGGCAATATCACTGGTCAGATGCAGCGCGCCGCTTTGCCCCAGCAATCGCGAAGGCACATCCTGGTGCGACTTCGGATTGCGCACGTAGGTCAGGCGGTCGATCCAGCGGAAAGCCAGCGCGAAGAGCAGATAATTGGCCTCGTCGAGCTTTCGCCCTGTGCGGTAATTTTCAAGCGAAACGCGCGCACGCGGTGGCCGGGTCAGCACCGCTTTGAGCACAAAATCCGGCCCGGGCGGGCCAAAGGCGAGGTCCGAATGCGTATCCACGTGCACCACTTCAAACGGCGCACGCAGCTCTCCATCGGCCATGCGCGCCGCCCAGAAATCCAGCGCCTTGTCATGCGTATCAAAGATCGCGCCGGGAAGCGGATTGGCCCGGCTCAATCCGCATTGTTCCTCCAAAAAGCGAATGACCTGCTCGTCGTCATACGGCTTTGCGCATGTTTCCGGCGGGCGCTGGCCCAGGGGGGCAAGCGGGCAAGCGTCCGTCAGGAAGAAATCCATATCCAAATCAAGAACTTTCATCGCGTCCTCCTGCATGATGTTGCCCCGATTATAGCATGCCCCCCATGGCCATGCAAGCCGGATTTACTGCACGAGATTGAGCTCCTCCCCGGAGAGATTGTAACCCACAAAGCCTTCCGGCACGGCGCCGACGATGATGCTCTCCGCAGCGAGCATATTCACCGTGACCTGCGTCGTCTTGGCCCCGGTGGGGATGACGATGCGAATGCTCGCCGTCACGGTCAGATAGACCTTGTGGCGTGTCTGGTTGATACCGCACGCCTCAAACTCCGTCTCAAAGTCCGTGGTGATCGACCCGACGGGCACGATGGATACGGGAATATCCGGCCCACTGCCCGCGAACAGCGTGAGCCCCAGCGCCGCGCCCAGCGGTACGGCGACCCGTTCGCTGCTCATCTGGCTGAGCATGCGCTGGGCCGCCGCGCCCGCTTTATCCGCCAGCTGATTCAGGCGCATCGTGTTGGCGGAAAGCAACGCGACCTGCCCCTTGTCATCCATGCGCACGCTCATCAGGTCGTCATAGGCCACCCCGTCCTCCAGCGCTTCCGCCACAGCCGCGGAGAGCACCTGCGTGGCCAGCGCCGCCGATCGCGCCTCCGCCAGGGCAAACACCAACGGCCGGAAATTGCGCTCCACCAGCAGCATCACCGCGCTCAAAATCAGAACGACCAGCACCAGCCTGCGCAGCCAACGCCGCCTGCGCACTCTGGCAGAAATTTTTTTGATCTCCATTGCAGTCATTGCTATCCCTCCAGCGTCTTATATTCGGATAGCTCGGCTTTTTTGCTTTTGGGATGCGAAACGGCGAATTCTATGGTATAATACATCTATATTGCCCTCAAAGGAGGATGTTCATGGCAAAGCCCAACGACGCCGACCGGCGAAAAAAGAAACCGAAGACGAATAGAACGCTCTCTCCTGCGGAGGATTTCACGCAGGAAGGCGCCTCGGATACAACGCAGCTTCTCCCCCCGATTTCACAGTCCCGCGAGGATGAGGACCCGCCCGTGCGCGAGCGTTCGTCCCGAAGGACGCATCCGCGCACACTCTCCATCTTCAAACCCCGTACAAAAAACCCGAATTTTGCACTCAGCGTGGTCATTTCGACCTTCCGGCTGTTGGCGATCGTGTTCGTCTGCGCCGGGTTGGCCGGTCTTGGCGCGTTGGTAGGCATTGCCAAAGCGTACGTGGATACCGCGCCAACCCTCGACCTGGCCGCGCTCAGCGCGCAGGACAAGACCTCGTTCATCTACGACAGCGAGGGCAATCTGATCACCGACTACAAGGGAACCGAGGATCGCATCATGGTTTCCATTTCGGAGATCCCCAAGGCCCTGCAAAACGCATTCGTCGCCGTCGAAGACGCCCGCTTTTACGAACACAACGGCGTGGACGTCAAGCGCATCGTGGGCGCGCTGGTTTCCAACCTGACGACCGGCTCTTCTCAGGGCGGTTCCACCATCACCCAGCAGCTCATCAAAAACACCATGCTCTCCAACGAGTACTCCTACAAGCGCAAATTGCAGGAAGCCTACCTGGCCATGGAGCTGGAAACGCGCTACACGAAGGACCAAATCCTTGAAAACTACCTCAACACGATCTTCCTGGGCGGCAACTATTACGGCGTCAAGGTTGCGGCCTATGGCTACTTCGGCAAGGAGCTGAGCGAGCTCACCCTGCGCGAATGCGCCATGCTCGCGGGCTTGACCCGCAGCCCGAACTACTACAACCCCCGCCGCAATTTCTACTCGCGCAATACGGAGGGGAGCAACACCGCGGACATCACCAACAACCGCACCGACTACGTGCTGCGTCAGATGATTGAAAACGGCATGATCACCACGCAGGAATACCAGGCCGCGCTCGATCCCTCCACGGCGACGGTGCTGGAGACCTCGCCGGCTTCCAGCGACCTTTACCCCTATACGCACTACGTGGAATACGCCATTTCGGACGTGGTGGACACGTTCCTCGACCTCAACGGCCTGGAGGACACCTCCGCCAACCGCTACGCGATGGAAAACGAGCTGCGCACCGGCGGCTACAGCGTCTACCTCTGCCTGGATACCGAAATTCAGACGATCGCGGAAGACACGCTGGCCACCTGGGACGACTATCCCCGCCTGCGCGATCCGTCCGACAAGGTCTATCAGTCGCGCAATGCGGACGGCACCTACACCGAGATCGAGCAGCCGCAGGCCGCCGCGTGCGTCTTTGACTACCGCACGGGCGAGCTCAAGGCGATCGTCGGCGGGCGCTACAAGCCCACCGCGCGCAAGACGCTCAACCGCGCCAGCGACATGAACATGCCCGTCGGTTCCTCCATTAAGGCGTTGACGGTCTACGCCCCGGCCATCGACCTGGGCGCCTCCCCGGCCTCCATCGCCTACAACATGCCTGTGCCGATTGCCGGCTGGAAGGACAGCAACGGCAACGACTCCTGGCCGCAGAACTACGGCGGCGGCGGATATAAGGGGCCGCAGAGCTTCCGCTCCGCGCTGCGCAATTCCTACAACACCTCCGCCGCGCAGATTCTCATGACGTATGTCGGAGTCGATCGCGCGGTTGAATACCTGCACCTGCTCGGCGTGGACGACAGCCACATCAACGCCGACCCGTTCGGCCTGGCGCTCGGTTCCTCGGGCATCACGCCGGTGCAGATGGCCGTCGCCTACGGCACCATCGCCAACAAGGGCGTCTACCAGCAGCCGCTCTCCTTCTCCGTCATTCTCGACAACAATGGCAACGTCGTCGTCGATATGCACCAGCAGCAGGAGCGCCATCAGGTGTTCAAGCCCTCCACCGCCTATCTGGTGGTGGATATGCTCAAGGAAGCCGTGCAAAGCGGTACGGCCACCCGCGCGAAGATTTCCTCGCAGGTCGTCGCCGGCAAGACGGGCACCAACTCCGACAGCAAGGGCGTGTTCTTCGTGGGCATGACGGGTTGGTATTCCGGCGCCGTCTGGATTGGCCATGACAATTACAAGGCGCTCTCCTCCAAGGCAACGGGCGGCAATTCCGCCGCGCCGCTGTGGCAGGCCTTTATGGAGAAGATTCACAAGGCGAAAAATCTCGATTCCCGCGAGATCATCGACGGCACGCCGGCGGACTATGGACTTGTTCGCGTGACCACCTGCGGCGTCAGCGGCCAGTTGGCCACGGATGCCTGCTACAACGACGTGAACGGCTACAAGACGATCAC
>CALVTV010000028.1 GCA_944363005.1 uncultured Clostridia bacterium
TCTCGACGACGGGCTGCTCCAGGGAATCGGAGACAACCAGCTCGCCCGAACGAATCGCTTCGATCAGCTTGTTGTAGTCGTCCATCGTGAAGCTCTTGAATCCCCAAGAGGTTTCAGCCGTCGGCAGGCCGACATAATCGCCCGCCTGCAGATTCAGGGTCTCGATCTTGCCGCCGATGCTCTCCCACTCGCCGTCAAAGAACTTGGCCAGCGCGGTCTCGGTCGCGCTCTGCAAGCCCTTCATCGCAGAGGTCACAAACGGGTTGTAGCCGTAGTCTTCCACATAGGCTTCGCCCAGATAGTGCTGGTCCACGTCAACGCCGATGACGTAAGCCTTGTGATTGAGCGCCGCTTCAACAGCAGAGGTCCAGATGCCGCCGCCGCAAGCGAAAACGATCTCCGTGCCCTCGGTGTACCAGCCGTCCATCTTCGCGGTGATGTTCGCATCGCCGAAGAACTGGCCACCGTAGGTGAACTTGATCTCAATGGGCGTGCCCAGCTCCACAGCCGCCTCATTGGCGCCCTGAACGAAGCCGTAGCCAAAGCGCTGAACGGCCGGCACAGCCATGCCGCCCAGGAAGCCCAGCTTGGTGTAGCCGTCCTTCACCGCCGCATAACCGGCCAGATAGCCAGCCTGCTCCTCGCCGAAAACAGCGCAGTACAGGTTCGCAAGCGCATCCGTACCCAGATCGCCCGCGGACACGTCAACCGCAATGAACATGGTGTCCGGATACAGCTCCTGGGCCGTCGCCATCGCCTCGCCGAACAGATAGCCCGGGCAGACAATGACCTTCGCCCCGTCGGAAACAGCCTGATCGATGGAAGCCAGGCGCTCGTCGGTGCTGTCCGCAGCCGGCTGATAATACTGATAGCTCAGATTATTCGCCGTGGCATACGCCTCCACACCCTGCCAGCAGGCCTGGTTGAAGGACTCGTCATCGATGGTGCCCACGTCCGTAACCAGCGCAATGTCCGCCGCCATCGCGGGAACCGCCGCCAGCACGAGCAGCACACTCAGAACAAGCAACACGGAAAGAATCTTCTTCATGGCACATTCCTCCTCGTAATCCGCGCCCCTCCGGCGCGTCCTTGTCTATATTATATCATCGACTGTATCCATTTGTAAACCATACTTTCATATTTCCGCTCATTCCTGCATCATTCCCGAAAATCCCTCACCAAGCGCCTCATGCACATCGCACACGGTCACAAACGCATTGGGGTCCACCTCGGCAATCAGCTTTTTGAGCCGGGCTGCCTCTGTTCGCGCTACAACGCACAAAAGCGCATCCATCGCTTCGCCCGAATACGTGCCGTACGCCTTCAGTCGCGTGCATCCGCGATCCAAATCGCCGTGAATGCGCTGTACCATCTTTTCGGACTCCCGGGTGATAATCAAAAATTGCATCGCTGTGTTGAAACCCTTGATGACCACGTCCATGGTCTTGGAGGATACGAACAACGCAATCAGAGCCCAAAGTCCGGCCTGAATGCCGAAAACCGCGCCCGCAATAAGCACGACGACTGCATCAATGGCAAAGAGGATGGTTGGAATCGTCAAAAAACCGATCATTCTATGCACCACTTTCGCGGCCATATCGGTTCCTCCGGTCGTTGCCCCCGCCCGAACGACGATTCCCAATCCCACGCCCAACAGCACGCCGCCAAACAGGGACGCGAGCATCATGTCCCCCGCCATATTGTGCGCAGGAAGCACGTCGATAAACAGGGACAACAGCATCATCGCTACAAACGAACGGGCAGCGAACCGCCAACCGACCTGTTTCCAGCCGATCATAAACAGCGGCAGGTTGAGCAAAAAGCTCAACAAACCAACGCTCAGACCCGTCAAACTGGAGAGAACCGTCGCAATGCCGGTCACACCTCCCGGCGCGATATCGTACGGAAGAAAGAACCAGCAAAACGACATCGCCGTCACCAGCGCGCCGACCACCACCAACAGATAGTCGCGCATGAGTTGGCTTCCTTCCTTCTTCCAATCGATCGATCTGAGCTTTTCCATATGTTTCCTCCTGTTGTTTTTCTGTCTGATTTCGCCCTTGCTCTAAGTTGTCCCAAAGCAGGTCCAAACATCCCACATGCATGAAGGGGACTGAACGCCTATTCATTATTTTATATAATTCCCACAGCAACGCGCAGCGCGGCATCCACTCGGCGCAGGGCCAAATCGTCGATTCGCCCTGCGCGGCCCTTGAGCCTGCGCTTTTCAAGCGTTCGCAGTTGCTCGCACAAAACGAGCGAATCGCTGCGCAGTCCGCTGTCGCGGGCGCTGATCCACACATGTGTCGGCAGATCGCTCTTGTCAAGACGCGAGGTTATCGCCGCGCAGATCACCGTCGGGGAGAAGTGATTTCCCCGGTTGTTCTGCACAATCACCACCGGCCGAACGCCGCCCTGTTCGCTGCCCATCACGGGATCCAAATCCGCGATAAAGATATCGCCCCGTCGTATCTCCATGATCTCACAACCTTATCAAAGATCACGGAGCCTCACCCCGACAGCTTCATTCTATGCGCAACGCGGCGCACACGTCCGCCGCAGTCACCGCGCGCGCGCCCAGCCGGGCTTGCGCGGCTTCACCCGCCAACCCGTGATAAAACGCGCCGACACGCGCGGCGTCCAGCAGATTCATGCCCT
>CALVTV010000029.1 GCA_944363005.1 uncultured Clostridia bacterium
GCTGAATCAGGAGGGCTGTATCCGTGAGCCTGTCAGCGTGGACAACCTGCACAACCGCCGCAGCACGCGCAATTTCTGGCTAATGACGGAGGCGGGGTGCTGGTCTGCGACGGGCGTTTCCGCAGAGCAGGAGGCGGCCAAGTTCACCGGCCGGCAGGACAGGAGCAGCGTTACCGCCGGACTTATGTGGCATAAGACCTGCCGCGTTTGGGCGGAGCAGGGGCTCGCAGCGGAAATCACGTCCTTTGTGCCCGTCAGGCGCAATGTCGAGGCGACAAGGCTGGTCATTCGCAATGATTCGCAGAGTGCAAAGCGCTTCACGGCGGTAGCGGCGATTCCGCTCTATGGGCGCAGCGCGGACAACCTACGGGACCATCGGAACGTCACCTCCATGCTGCATCGCATCCGCACGACGGAAAGCGGCGTGCTGGTCACGCCGACGATGTCCTTTGACGAAAAGGGGCACCGGCGCAATACCCTTTGCTACTTCGCGGTCGGCGCAGATGGAGAGGGGCGTGCTCCGGAGAGCTTCTATCCCACGGTGGACAGCCTGATTGGCGAGGGCGGAACGTTCCTGCATCCCAGAGCCATCCTTGAAAATGCGCCCGGCGTTCCGGCAGGGACGCAGATTGACGGGCGCGAGGCTGTCGGCGGACTTCGCTTTGAGACGGCGACGCTGCAGCCGGGCGAGTGCGCAGCGTACATTGTGCTGCTGGGCATCGCAGAGGAAGGCGCACAGATTGATGAAGCGTTGTCCCTTCTCGGCAGCGATGCGGGCTTTGACGCCGCGCTGGCAGAGACGAAGTCCTACTGGCAGGAAGCGGTCAACGTGCGCTATCGCACGGGCGATGAGCGCTTTGATGATTTCATGCGCTGGGTCAGCTTTCAGCCCTTCCTGCGCAGAATCTACGGCTGCTCCTTCCTGCCGCATCACGATTATGGGCGTGGCGGCAGGGGCTGGCGAGACCTCTGGCAGGATTGCCTTTCGCTGCTGCTCATGCAGCCGGATGATGTGCGCGATATGATTGCTGCGAACTTCGGCGGTGTGCGCATGGATGGCACCAATGCGACCATCATCGGCAGCGGGCTGGGCAACTTCATTGCGGACCGCAACGGCATTGCCCGCGTCTGGATGGACCATGCGCTCTGGCCGCTGATGACGACGAAATTCTACATCGATCAGACCGGCGACATCGCCATACTGGATGAGGTGGCCGGCTATTTCAAGGACCCTCAGTGTATGCGGGGAACGGAGATAGACGAGCAATGGACGCCTGAATATGGCGCACAGCAGCGCACACAGGACGGCTCTGTCTATAGCGGAAGCATTGTCGAGCATCTGCTGATTCAGCACCTGACGGCGTTCCTTGAGGTGGGCGAGCACAACATCTTCAGGCTCCGGGGTGCGGATTGGAACGATGCGCTGGATATGGCCTCCCACCGAGGGGAGAGCGTCGCCTTCACCTGCGCGTATGCAGGCAACCTGCGGGAGCTTGCCGCCCTGCTGCGTCGGCTGGCCGAAATATCCGGCAAAGAAGAGCGGCTGATGGCGGAGGAAATCAATATCCTGCTGTCTGCGGTGGACGATGACGATGTGCAGGCGAAGAAGGCGCTTCTGAACCGCTATGCGCAACAGTGCCGCCATACGGTATCAGGGCAGCAGCGCCTGTATTCGCTGACGGAGCTGGCGGATGCGCTGGAGGAACGCGCAGATTGGCTGATGGAGCATCTGAGAAGCCAGGAGTGGCTCGGCTTCCCCGACGGCGAGGGCTGGTTCAACAGCTACTATGACGACAACGGCCGGGCCGTGGAGGGCATGACGGACAAGGGTGTGCGCATGATGCTCACGGGCCAGGTGTTTGCCATCATGAGCGGCACGGCCTCCGAGGCACAGATACGGGCCATCACCAAATCCGCGGACCATTACCTCTACCGGCGCAAAATCGGCGGCTATCGGCTCAATACGGATTTCCGGGAGCTGAAATTCGACATGGGGCGCATGTTCGGCTTTGCCTACGGCGAGAAGGAGAACGGCGCGGTGTTCTCGCACATGACGGTGATGTACGCCAATGCGCTCTATCGCCGGGGCTTTGTGAGCGAGGGCTACAAGGCGCTGCAGACGCTGGCCGACGCTGCGCTTGACTTTGAAACCAGCCGCATTTATCCCGGCATCCCGGAATACTTCAACGCGGATGGCCGCGGCGTATACCACTATCTCACGGGCGCGGCAAGCTGGTATATGATGACAGTCATCACGCAGGTGTTCGGTGTGCGCGGCGAGCTGGGACGGCTGGTCATCGAACCGAAGCTCATGCCCGGCCAGCTTGATGAGAACGGCGAGGCAGCGATTGAGCTGGTGTTTGCGGGCAAGGCGCTGCGCGTCGTGATCCGCAATGAAAAGCGGCTTGCCTACGGCGAGGTGGATATCAAGGGAATCAGCCTGAATGGCCAGGCACTTGCGTGCACCATCGCGGGCGGCAGGGCTGAGATTGACCGCGCCGTGATTGAGGCGGCAGATGAAAACAGCGAGATACTCGTCGCGCTTGGATAAACCGGCATGATGCCGGTTGCAAGCCCTCCGAAGTGATGGTTGTTCCGTTGCTTTGCGGCCGAGTTCGGAGCTTTGCAGAAGAACTTACAGAGTAAGAAAGGAAAAGAATATGAAATACGGAACCTTCGACGACCAGCACAGGGAGTACGTCATCACCCGGCCGGATACGCCTGCGCCGTGGGCCAACTATCTGGGCTCGCCCGAATACGGCGCGCTGATTTCCAACAATGCGGGCGGCTACAGCTTTGCCAAATCCGGCGCGAACGGACGGATTCTGCGCTATGTGTTCAACCAGTTCGACCAGCCGGGACGCTACATCTATATCCGGGACAATGAAACGGGGGATTACTGGTCTGCGTCGTGGCAGCCGGTAGGCAAGCCGCTGGATGCCTACCGGAGTGAATGCCGTCATGGCATGGGCTATACGGTGCTCAAGGCGGACTATGCGGGCATCCACAGCGAAGCCAGCTATTATGTGCCGGTTGGCGCGTGTTATGAGGTTTGGGCGCTGACCGTCCGCAATGATGGAGACACGCCGCGGTCTCTGACGCTGACTGGCTTTGCGGAGTTTACCAATGTGGGCAACTACGAAAACGACCAGGTCAATCTGCAATATTCGCAGTTCATTACGCGCACAAAATTCCATGACAACCGCATCATCCAGCAGATTCACGGCAATCTGGATGCGATGAGCGAAGAGGTGGATAAAAAGCAGGTGACAGAGCGCTTCTTTGCCTTGAGCGGCAGCCCGGTCTCCTCGTATTGCGGAGAGAAAAAGGCGTTCCTCGGCGCATACCGTCAGTACGGCAATCCTGTCGGCGTGGAGCGAGGCGATTTGGGAAACGTCCTCAATTACAACGAGAACTGCTGCGGGGCGCTTTCCACGGTCATCACCCTCGCGCCGGGCGAGAGCAGGAGTATTGCATTCCTGCTCGGCGAGCAGAGCGATGCGGATGCCGAGGTCATCGCCGCGCGTTACGAGAATCCTCAGGCGTGCTGCGAGCGCGATTTGAATGCGCTGCGCAGCCTTTGGGAGGAGCGCTTCAGCGCGCTGAAGGTTAAGACGCCCTGCCCGGAATTTGACACCATGATCAACACATGGAACGCATACAACTGCTTTATGACCTTCATCTGGTCCAGAGCAGCCTCCTTTACCTACTGCGGTCTGCGCAATGGCTATGGCTACCG
>CALVTV010000030.1 GCA_944363005.1 uncultured Clostridia bacterium
CGATGATCGACGGCCAGTTGCGAACGCTACCCGACCGGGAGCATACGCTCATCGCCGGTTCCTCCATGGGTGGGCTGATGAGTCTGTACGCGGTGCTCGATTACAACGACGCATTCAGTCGGGCTGGTTGCCTCTCCCCAAGCCTTTGGGTTCATCCGCGCAAGGTGCTTCGCATGATTCATCGTGCGAACATCGCGCCCGATACCTGCGTCTACCTTGATTACGGCACCGAAGAAATTGGAAATCACCCACAAAACCCGGAAGTCCTTTACGCCGCTTGCAACGCACTGCTGCGCAAAAACGTGGATCTCACGTTCCGCATCGTGCCCGGCGGCACCCACAGCGAGGCCTCCTGGGCCCAGCAAGTTCCCATCATGATGCGGTGTCTGGGCCTGTAATTTCCGTCGATACAAAAGGAGAATCAACGCAATGGAAGTCCGTTATTTCAAGCAGTACAGCAATTGCCTGGACCGCGACATGGAATTCAAGGTCTATGGCCATCGCGGCAAGCCTGTTTTGTTCATTCCCTGCCAGGCAGGTCGTTTTTTTGATTTTGAAAACTTTCATATGGATGATGTCTTCCGTCCTTGGATCGACGCTGGAAAGATCATGGTGTTCTCCTGCGATACGATCGACGCGGAAACCTGGGCCAACAAGGGCGGCGACAAGCGCTGGCGCATCGAACGTCACGAGCAGTGGTTCCACTATCTCGTCGATGAACTGGTGCCCCAAATCCAGCATTTGGCGGGCGAGCGCAACTGGTGCAACACGCCGATCATGACCTTTGGCTGCTCCATGGGCGCGCAACATGCCGCCAACCTCTTCTTCCGCCGCCCGGATCTGTTCGATTCCGTATTGGCGCTCTCCGGCGTATACGATTCGCGCGATGCGTTCGGCGACTACATGGACGATCTGGTCTATGCCAACTCCCCGTGCGACTACCTGGCCAACATGCCAAACGATCATCCGTATATCGGCATGTACAACAGCCGGAAAATCGTCATCTGCGTCGGTCAGGGCGCATGGGAAGACGTGCTCAAGCAGAGCACGGGCTGGCTGGCGCATGTGCTGTACGAAAAGGGTATCCATGCCTCCGTCAATTTCTGGGGATACGACGTCAATCACGACTGGGACTGGTGGTACAAGCAAACCGCTTATTACCTGCCCTATATGATGGGCGAACGCGCTTTCCCGTAATCCACCGCATGGAGCAGCGGCACAAATCCATAGCAAAGGAGCAATTCATATGAAAAACTTCGTCTTCATCTCTCCGAACTTTCCGACAAACTATTGGAAGTTCTGCGCGGAACTCAAGAAAAACGGCATGAACGTGCTGGGCATCGGCGACTGCCCATACGATCAGCTCATGCCCGAACTCAAGGGCGCGCTCAACGAATACTACAAAGTGTCCTCTCTGGAGAATTACGACGAGGTTTTCCGGGCCGTCGCCTTCCTGACTTACAAGCATGGCAAAATCGACTGGCTGGAGAGCAACAACGAGTACTGGCTTGAACGTGATGCAGCTTTGCGCACCGCATTCCATATCACAACGGGATTCCAGGAAAGCGATATGGAGCCGGTCAAATACAAGTCCGCGATGAAGGCCTACTATGCCAAAGCCGGAATCAAAACCGCGCGCTGGCATCTGGTGCATGACTACGCGGGCTGCAAGAATTTCATTGCAGAGGTCGGTTATCCGGTGATCGTCAAACCGGACAACGGCGTAGGCGCCTCCCACACCTACAAGCTCCGCAATGACGATGAATTCAACTACTTTTACGCCACCAAGCATGATGTGCTCTACATCATGGAGGAATACGTCAACGGTACGGTTCACACCTACGACGGAATCATCGACGCCAACGGACAGCCGCTGTTTGAAACCGGCAACGTGACCATGGATTCCATCATGGATACCGTCAACACCAACGGCAACTCCTGCTACTACATCGAGAAAACGCTCCCGGAGGCCATGCGCGATGTGGGCCGGCGCACTGTCGCCGCTTTCGGCGTCAAGAGCCGCTTCGTGCATCTGGAGTTCTTCGTGCTCAACGAAGATCAGCCCGCGCTCGGCAAAAAAGGCGATATTCTCGGTTTGGAAGTGAACATGCGCCCGTCCGGCGGCTGGAGTGCCGACATGTTCAATTACGCAAACTCCTGCGATGTCTACAAGATCTGGGCGGACATGGTCGCTTTCAACCGGCGCACCGTTGCGGATGAAGGCAAAGAGCACTTCTATTGCTGCTACTGCGGCCGCCGCGACGGAAAGCCCTTTGCGATGGACCACGAAGCCATCCTGGCCAAATACGGCAACCGCATCAAGATGGCGCAGCGCGTGCCCAAGGCGCTTTCCGGCGCGATGGCGGATATGATGTACCTGTGCAACTGCTCGACCGAAGAAGAAAAAGACGAATACTACGCCTCCCTGTTGGCTGAAAAGTGAGTTCTCCCCCCTTTGACAGCGTTCAAAGGGGGTTTTTCATTTTCAGAACATACGCAGCTCTGCATTTTGATTGCGCTTCGCCGCATCCCCGAGCATCCATTTGGAAAGCCTACAAGCACCAGAAATTCAAGGAAGCAGGAGGTTTTCCATGGCGCTCTTTTTGTTGGCATTCACCGCCCTCGCGCATTGGGCCGATTATCCCGCCGCCATGCTGTTGGTGCGCTGTGGTTTGGTTGCCAGCAATCGCTTCTCTCCCCGCGCGGCCATCGCGCTATCCAGCCTGGTTGGCTTGGTCAGCGCCTTGTCCGGCCTTCTCTCTCGAAGGGGCGTGCGTGCTGTGCCCGGCGCGCAACGCAGCCTGACCGCCATTGCAGCGTTCGTTGGGGGCGTTCTGGGGCGTTCGTTTCTGCTGATGTGGACGGCCCGCTTCCCCGGTAGTCTGGAGCTGGCGCGCATGCAGTCCATTCCGCTGCTCCTGATGAGTCTGTTCGCGCTGATTCCCCGCCCGCTTTCGCGTTGCTCTTTGCAGGAAAAGCGCGGCAGCTATATTTTTTTATGCACAATGACTTCCATCCTCGAGGGCTTTTTCGGAGCCGGGGGCTTGGCCGTCTACGCCATAACATGCTCGGATGGAATACAACGCGCCCAAATTCCCGCTACTGCGCTGCTCACGCTGCTCTGCGCGCAGACCGGTGCTCTTTTGCTCACCTTTTTGTGCGGTGCGGCCATGGTTTTCCCCTTTCACATGCTGCTGATGACGTGCGCAGGCGCCGCACTGGGCGCCCTGTTCTGCGAGGCGCAAAAAAAGCGCGGCGCAGCCCTTCATGGGATGCGCATCGCGCTTAAACTCTATCTGCTGTTGGCTGCCCTGTCCTGTCTGGAACAATCCTTATGAACTCAGGGCAGAATGATCTTCGGGTCCTCTTTGCGGGCACGATACATCACAAACCGGTTCCCGATGCACTGCACGGGCTCCGCATTGGTTCCCTCGCAAAGCGCCTCAACGGCCTCGCGGGCATCCAGCGGGCTGTTCTGAAGCACCGTACCCTTGATCAGTTCGCGCGCTTCCAGCGCATCCGAAGCCTGTTTGATCATGTTTTCGTTCACGCCATCCTTGCCCACGTGCAGAATGGGCTCCATGGTGTTGGCCAATCCGCGCAGATATGCGCGCTGTTTGCTCGTCATGCTTGCTCCTCTTTTCTCATGCAATCGTCAACCAGGCATCACTCGATGAAGTCAAACTCCATCTCGCCCATTTCAACCGTATCGCCTTCCTTTGCGCCTGCCGCCCGCAGCGCATCGATGATTCCGCGGCTGCGCAATGTGCGATGGAAATAATTGAGCGACTCCTCGTCGGAAAAGTTCACCGATCCAAGGAGCATATCCACCGCCGGGCCGGAGACGACGTAAACCTCCCCGTCCTTCTCGACAGTAAACGGCTCTTCGGGCAGGACGGCCACCTCCGGCTCTTCCTCAAAGACCGCAATCTCCGGAAGCGTCGGCAAAATGCGAACGATCGCGCCCATCAGCTCATCAAAGCCCTTGCGCGTAGCCGCAGAGATGGGATACACTTCGATGTCCGTGCCATGCAGGTGCTTGCGCAAGCGCTCAAGATTCTCCTGCGCACCGGGAAGATCCATCTTGTTCGCCGCGACAATCTGCGGACGTTCTGCCAAATCCCCGTAAGCCACCAGTTCATCGCAAATCCGCTCAAAATCGTCGACCGGATCGCGGCCTTCGCTTCCGGCAATGTCCACCACGTGCACAAGAAGGCGCGTGCGTTCGACATGGCGCAGGAACTGAATGCCCAGCCCGACGCCTTCACTGGCCCCCTCAACAAGGCCGGGAATGTCCGCCATGATGAAATCCATGCCATACTGCCGGCAGATGCCCAGATTGGGCGCCAGCGTTGTGAAGTGATAATTGCCGATCTTGGGCTTTGCCGCCGTCACGACGGAAAGAATCGTGCTCTTGCCGACGTTCGGATACCCCACCAAGCCGACGTCCGCGATCGACTTGAGTTCCATTTCAAACTCGACAATCTCGCATTTCTGTCCGGGCTTGGCGAAATTGGGGGCCTGACGGGTCGGCGTCGCAAAATGCGCATTGCCCCAGCCGCCGCGTCCTCCTTTGAGCAGCACATGCCTTTGCCCCGCCTCATGCATATCCGCGCAGAGCCGGCCATCCACCGTGCTGCGCACGACGGTCCCCACAGGAACCTTGATGACCAGATCGGCTCCGCTCTTACCACGGCAGAGTGCCGCCGCGCCGTTTTCTCCGTTTTGCGCGGTGAACTTCCGCTTATACCGGAAGTCCATCAGCGTATGCATATTCTCATCCGCCAACAGCACAATATCTCCGCCGTTGCCGCCGTCACCGCCATCCGGCCCACCGTTTTGCACAAACTTTTCCCTGTGGAAAGATACCGCGCCATTGCCGCCGTTACCGGCTTTCGCGGTAATTTTCACGTGATCAACAAACATTTTGTCATTCCTTTTCCATACCAAGTCAAAAGGGTTGAAGTACTCAACTCAGCCTACCATTTGATCCGGTCAATTATACCCTGTAGCAGAGGCTTTCGTCAAGGAAATTACTCAATTTTTTGAAGAATAACGCGAAGAAAAGCTTGATTTTTCTCTTTATGTGTGCTATCATATGGAACTGGCACATCCTTGCTCTGCATGAGACATTGCAGAGCCAGAGTCCAAAAGGAGGTGAAAGGATCATGAATAAGTACGAACTGATCTACATCGTCGATACCACCGTCGAGGAGGCTGCCCGCAAGGAGCTCATCGAAAAGTTCAATGGTATCATCGCTGCCAACGGTGGCGAAGTCGTCAAGGTCGAAGAGTGGGGCAAGCGCCGTCTCGCCTACGCCATCGACTACAAGACCGAGGGGTATTACGTCTACGTGGCCTTCAATGGTTCCGCCGAGCTGCCCAAGGAGCTCAGCCGTAACCTCGGCATCAACGAGAGCGTCATCCGTTCTCAGATTGTCAAGCTTCTGGACAAGAAGAGCAGCGTTAAGCCGCGTCCGGTTCGTGTTGCGCCGGTTGCGCCGGCGGCTGAGACCGAAGAGGTTGCCGCTTCCGCCCAGAGCGAAGCGTAAGTTGAAAGATCATCCGCTTGAATCGTTTGTAAGAGGGTACAGAGTGATATGAACAAGGTTTTTCTGATCGGCAATTTGACCCGTGACCCTGAGATGAGATCGACCAATACCGGCATCCCGGTTTGCAATTTCAGCATTGCGGTAAACCGCCGCTTCAAGAATGCGCAGACCGGACAGCAGGAAACCGATTTCTTCAACATCGTGGCCTGGCGTCAGCTTGCTGAGCTCTGCAGCCGCTATCTGGCCAAGGGTAGAAAGGTTTCCGTGATCGGTTCCATCCAGACGCGCTCCTATGAAGCGCAGGATGGCAGCAAGCGCACGGCATTCGACATCGTCGCAGACGAAGTGGAATTCCTCTCTTCCCCGCAGGCCGCAGGCGCATCTTCCGGAGATTATCATCAACCGTCGCCCGCTTCCCCTGCTCCCCGTGCACAGGCTCCTGCCTTCTCGCCCGCGGACGCAGGATTTACGCAGGTGGACGACGACGAGCTTCCGTTTTAATGTAATCTGAGAAACTGCCGGTATATACCGGCGATGAAAGGAGAGCTTTCCATGTCCGAAGATCGTGGAGCACGCCGTCCGCGTGGCCGCAAGCCGCGCCGCAAGGTTTGTGCGTTCTGTGTCGATAAGATCGAGTACATCGATTACAAGGAGTTCCGTGATGTGAACTCCCGCATCCGCCGCAACATCAACGAGCGTGGCAAGATTATGCCCCGTCGTATGAGCGGCAACTGTGCCAAGCATCAGCGTCAGCTGTCCGAGGCCATCAAGCGCGCCCGTGCCATCGCGCTTCTGCCCTACACGGCTGAGTAATTTGCCGCTTGCCTTAAGCGTCTTCCTTTGTGGGAGACGCTTTTTTGTTATTTGCACTTATCTTTCCGTTTTAGCCGCAGTCCCCTCTCGTTAATACTTTTTGCGTCCACACCCTTGTTCAATCAAAATGTATAACGGATTCCATTCGAAAGCAAGAGTCCATCTGTCAATTCCAGACGAAGAATGATCGTGTTCTCATCATCAAAATCATTATGTCCATTACCAATCCATTGCGCAAACACATGAATCAGCTTATTTGCAATCATTCGGTTTTCTTCTTTACCGAAATAGCCTAAATTGACCGCTCGTGCATGTGCCGTAAACCAATCGGCGGCGATCGCAACCGTAGAATTGGTTTTCACTTGACGCATTTTATTCGAAAGCAAATATGTAATAATGTAAAATGCCCCATTCTCGTAATATGCGTTTACATAGCGCACATAAGGTACTCCCTTCTCAATCGTTGCCAGGGCAATAACCGTATCCTTTCCAAACCGGTCCGATATAAGCCTTTCATCTTCCATGCTCCATTTCATCACAGCGTTCTCGCCTTCCCGCCTCAAACACGCTGTGCCAACGTGGCATCAAAGCTTTGCCCCAATGAGAGCGTCGTGTGCTTCTGCATTTCATTGTAAATATATTCTACAACCACGTT
>CALVTV010000031.1 GCA_944363005.1 uncultured Clostridia bacterium
AGTGCCGGATATTCCCTTTCTGAAGAGGACTTCCTTGAAATTTGTACCATTATGGAAGAGAGCGGCAGGACCATCAGTTTCGATTCCTCGCAAACGCACACGAAGGATGGGACGATGCGTGCGCTGCTGTCCTGTGAATTTGGCGGAACGCTGGGGGAATGGCGGGTCGAAGACCAAGCCTGGTATGCGCAGATGATGGTTGACCTCGGCCTTTGCGAGACTTCGGAATTGTGCATTCCGCAAGACGGGGAAATCTCGCAGGAACAGGCGGTTCGGATCGCGGCGGAGTATTTGTATTCGAAGATGGGTGTGGATGTTTCGCTTGAAGATCAGTACCAGTGCAGCGCGCAGTATGTGGCCGATTCCGTGTGGAGAGCGCGCTGGTTTATCGAATTCAGCACCCGCGATCCGCGAGACAATACGTGCTTCCAAGTTCAGATTTCCCCTTACGGAGAAGTCGATGAACAGGAGTCTGTTCCCGCGGCCCCGGAAGAGTCCGAAGAAGCCCGCCTGAGCACGGAAGACGGCATTGACCAGGTGACTGCCATAGAGACGGCATGGAACGTCGTCAAAACCGAGTATGGCCTCGACGATGCGCGCAGGGATCTATACGAGGTGTGGAGCGATTTGAGGAATAACAACATGAGGATGGTGTGGAATATCACGTTTTTCCGCAGCGAAGAGGACAACTACGGCGTCAGAATTGAGCAGGAAACGGGAGAAATTCTGGAAATCTACGATGCCGGTGATGGCGTGGGCTAAAGCAAGTCCGTGCCGGCGTGAGCGTGAATCAACGAATCGGAACATGGTTTAAAGAAAGCGGACAATGAAATAAAGAAAGGCCCTCCTGCCGTCGTATTGAGCGGATCAAAACGGCGGCGGAGGGCTTGCGCATTATTCTCGGGTTTCGGATTTTGCCACGGCTTCCCGGAACAGATTCATCATCTCCGTGGCGGAACGGGTCAGATACTTGTGTTTGTGCCAAACCAGAAAGTTGTCCCGGCGGAAGGATTCGTCCGTGACGCTGCACGTGGCGACAAAGCCGGATTTGACGCTCGAGGCGGCCAACTGCTCGGGCAAAAACGAGATGCCCAATCCAAGGTGGACGGCTTGCAGGATGGCCTGCGTGCTGATACTCTCCATGGCGGGTTCGGCACTGATGCCGTGCGCGGCGAAGATGCGATCCAGAGCGGTTCGCACCGCGCTTCCGGATTCGCGCAGAAGCAACGGGTTGTCCACCAGCGCGGCCAGTGCAGTGGACGAATTCCGAAGTGCGGATTCGGGAGGAAGAACCGGGATCAACCGGTCCTGCGCGAAGCGTTCGGCGTGCAGGAGGGGATCGGTGACCTCGCCTTCCATCGCGGCAAAGTCCAGCTCGTTGTTCAGCAGCGCCTGTTGCAGGCTGGCACCGTTGGAGATGGACGCTTTCGTCCGGATGCGGGGGTGGAGCTGCCGAAAGGACAGGAGCACGCGCGGCAGAACGAAGTGACCGATGGTCATGGTTGCGCCTACACGCAATGCGCCCAGTTCGTCCCAGTTGCGCATGCTCGTTTCCAAGCGGTCGAAAGAATCGGCGATGTGCAAAGCGTATGCGTAGAACGCTTCGCCCGCCTGCGTCACGGCCAGCCGCCTGTGGATGCGTTCAAACAGGCAGATGCCGTAATAGGCTTCCAGTTCCTGAATGGCGCGCGTGACCGCAGGCTGCGTCATATGCAAGGACTGCGCGGCTTTTGTGATGCTTCCGGCCTGAAACACGGCGATGAAGATCCTCAGGTGACGCAGCGTCATGTCGGGCCTCCAATCATAACCAATAATGCATGAATGCAATAATATTATAGCATTTTACATATGGATGAGCAAGGGATATAATGGAAAGGAATGCGGAAAGGAGCGGACGGCAGATGAACAAACCGAACCGGAAAGTCCTCCTTCAGCTCTTCCTGAGCACGCTGTACATCAGCGCGTTTACGTTCGGCGGGGGATTTGTGATCATCACATTCATGAAGAGAAAGTTTGTGGATGCGCTGCACTGGATCGACGAGCAGGAAATGCTCGACCTCGCGGCGCTGGCGCAGTCCTCGCCCGGCGCGATTGCCGTCAACGCGGCGATACTCGTGGGCTGGCGGGTGGCGGGCTTGGCAGGGATGATCGTTGCGGTGCTGGGCACGATTTTGCCGCCGATGATCGTGCTGTCCGTCATATCCCTGTTCTACGCGGCCTTTGCCACCAACCGGTATGTGGCCCTGGTGCTCAAGGGCATGCAGGCGGGCGTGGCAGCGGTGATTCTGGATGTCGTATTGAATCTGGGGTCCAATGTGGTCAGGACGCGCTCCGTGCTGCACATGCTGGTGATGGTCTGCGCATTTGTGGCGACTTTTTTCTTTGGGGTCAATGTGATGATCGTAATCTTTGCGGCCGGTGCGCTCGGCGTGGCGTCCGCGCTGGTTGCCGCCAGGAGAAAGGAGGGCGTGCAATGATCTATGTCAAGCTGTTCCTCAGCTTTTTGCAGGTGGGGCTGTTCTCCGTTGGCGGCGGCTATGCGGCCATGCCACTGATTCAAAACCAGGTGGTCGAGCTCAATCCCTGGCTGACCATGCAGGAATTTACGGATCTGATCACCATTGCGGAGATGACGCCGGGCCCCATTGCCATCAACTCGGCAACCTTTGTGGGCATCCGCATTGCCGGGATTCTTGGTGCCGTTGTGGCGACGCTGGGTTGCATTTTTCCTTCGCTGATCCTCGTTTCCCTGCTGGCGTATGTCTATTACCGCTACAAATCGCTGTCCGCGCTGCAAAGCGTGTTGGCCAGCCTGCGTCCGGCTGTGGTGGCGCTGATTGCCTCGGCGGGGCTGTCCATTCTGCTGCAAGTGCTCTTTGCGGGAGAAACCGTCGCGCTGGAGCACCTGAACGCGGTGGGACTGGCGCTCTTTGCCGCGGCGCTCTTTGCGCTGCGAAAGTTCAAGTTGAACCCCATTTTGGTGATGAGTTTGTGCGGTGTGGGCAGTCTGGTCCTGGGGGTTTGCCTGGGCTAGACGGGGCAAGCACGCGGCGGGCAAGGCCCGCTTTTTTTATTGGGAAGAAAAAGACCGCCGCGCATCAGCGTGGCGGTCGGCAATGGGGTTATTCGGCGTCCGGCGTCATCAGCGACCGGGCCAGGTCCACAAGCGCCTGGGCATCCTCGCGCGAGACGAGCAGGCAGGTCTCCCCGTCAATGCTGGTCAGGCAGGAATCGCTGTCAAAGGCGTACAACGTCAGCGACACGGCGTTCTGCTGCGGGCGATGGAATGTGAAGGCGATCAGCGGGCAGTCGGTGTCCGGCGTGCCGGTTTCGCCTGTCGCCGTGAGCGCGCTCAACTCGTCGATCAGACTCTGCATGGTATCCGCGTCGAGCGTACGATCCTGCGCGGTGTAGGTGACTTGCGTGCTGGCTTCGTCCGTCGCGCTAGCGTCCGTTGCGCTGTCGTCGGCGGTTTCATCGCTTTCTTCGGCGGTTGCATCTTCCGGCGTGGCGGTCTGCGTCCGGGTGGCGGTGATGGAGAGCGTTTTGCCGTCCAGCGTCACGTCGATCTGTTCGACGGCGTCAAAGTCGATCGGGCAGACGAGATCCGAACGCAGCGAGGCATAGGTCACATAGCGCAGGGCGTCGGCGGTATCCGTGGAGATCAGATACACCATGTCCGAACCCTCGAGACAGGCATACGTGCCGCTCGTGGCGTCCGCGCCGATGCGCAGGGCGAAGGACTGGGTTGCGCCGTCCGCGTCGGTATAGGACAGGGTGACCGCCGTGTATGCGTCGCTCAGCCCGTAGGTGTCCATCTCTTCGGTCGTGGCGTGCGCGTTTGCGCAGGACAGCCAGCTCAGGCCGGTCACGTTGGCGATGAGCGATTGCGCGGCGCTGGTGTCCACGGCGCGCGTCTGGCCGCTCTTTTCGAGGAACCAGACGGCCTGCGGGTCGAGCGCCTGCCCGTCTTCGCGCGGGTCGAGCGTAAAGGCGTAGTCGTCTGCGCGAGAGGCGCTCAGGGACAGCACGTCGCCGAACTCGGGCAGGGCCTCCATGGCGACCAGGTCGTAGGGATCGCTGGTGAACGCGCTCTCCAGGCTGGAGGAGACGAGGTAGACGGCCCCGTCATCCCCGCTGTAGGAGAGATAGGTCTCCGAGGTCAGGCTGTTCTGGTTGCCGAAGGCGAAGGTCTGCGTCGTGCCGTCGGCCAATGTGAGCTCGACGGTCGTCTCGGGCGCGTCAAGCCCGTATTCGCTCAGCGCCTCGGGTTCGTCGATCTTGCGGCTGGCGGTGACATCGGAAAGCGATTCG
>CALVTV010000032.1 GCA_944363005.1 uncultured Clostridia bacterium
GCGGCGCTGACGGCGTCGGGCGACGGTCCACCCACGGTCGAGCGCAGGTCGACGCACGCGTGCAGCGATATCGCCTCGTACACGTCCTCGCCAAACAGCTCGGAGTACTGCTTAAGTTCGCTTAGCTCCAGGTCGAGCAGCGCCTTGTCGTGCTTTATGCAGTCCAGCACCAGCCGGCCCACGACCTCGTGCGCCTGCCTGAACGGCATACCCTTTTTGACCAGGTAGTCGGCCGCGTCGGTGGCGTTGGTGAAGCCGCCCGCCGCGCCCCGCTCCATGCGCGCGGCGTTGAACTTTACGCTCCTGAGCATCGCGGTGAACACCATCAGGCACTTCATCAGCGTGTCGTGCGCGTCGAACAGCGCCTCCTTGTCCTCCTGCATGTCCTTGTTGTAGGCCAGCGGCAGGCTCTTCATCATCGCCAGCAGCCCCATCAGGTCGCCGTACACGCGCCCGGTTTTCCCGCGGATGAGCTCCGCGACGTCCGGGTTCTTCTTCTGGGGCATGATGGAGGAGCCGGTCGCATAGGCGTCGTCCATCTCCACAAAGCGGAACTCGTGGCTGTTCCAGAGAATCAGTTCCTCACAAAAGCGCGAGAGATGCATCATGCATACCGACGCGGCGTACAGGAAATCGCAGACGAAATCGCGGTCGGACACGCCATCCAGGCTGTTGGCGGTGATGGCGGAGAAGCCCAGCAACTCGCGCACGCGTTCGCGGTTGAGCGGGTAGGTCGTTCCAGCCAGCGCGCCGGAACCCAGCGGCATGACATCGGCGTGTGTGTACGTCTCCTTCATGCGCTGCATGTCGCGGGAGAACATCTGGAAGTATGCCATCATGTGATGGGCCAGGGTGATGGGCTGCGCACGCTGCAAGTGCGTATAACCGGGCATGATGGTGTGCAGGTGTTCGCTAGCGATGTGCAAAAGCGTCTCACACAACTCGCGCATCAGCCCGCAAGCCTCGCGCGCCGCATCCTTGACGTACATGCGGCAGTCCAGGGCAACCTGATCGTTGCGGCTGCGCCCCGTATGCAGGCGCTTGCCGGCGTCTCCGATGCGCTCAATGAGCAGCTTTTCCACGTTCATGTGGATGTCTTCAGCGTCCAGCTCGAATTGCACGCGGCCGGCCGCGATGTCCTCTTCGATGGCACGCAGGCCGGAAACGATGGCCTCGGCATCCTCGCGGGGAATGATGCCCTGTTCGCCGAGCATCGTCGCGTGTGCGATGGAACCGGCAATGTCCTGATGATAGAGCCGTTTGTCGAAGGTGATGGAGGAGTGGAAATCATCGACCAGTCCGTCGGTCTTTTTTTCAAAGCGTCCGCCCCAGAGTTTCATAAAAGCAGTCCTCCTGATGAAAAAGGGCTGTAAGGCGCTTGGCCTTGCAGCCCGGGTGATCGGTGTGCTTTCCAAGAATTACTTGTCCAAGCCGGCTTTCTGCTTCATCCTCGCCTGAACCTTGAGCGGCAGGCCGTAGAGGTTGATGAAGCCCGCAGAGTCCTTGTGGCTGTAGAGCTCGCCGGAGTCGCCGAATGTGGCGATGTCCTCCATGTAGAGGCTGTAGGGAGAAGTGACGCCCGCGCCGATGCAGTTGCCCTTGTAGAGCTTGAGCTTGACGCTGCCGGTCACATACTGCTGGGTCACGTCAACGAAAGCGCTCATCGCCTCGCGCAGCGGGGTGTACCACAGGCCATTGTACACGAGCTCCGCAAACTTGACGGCCAACTGATCCTTGTAGTGATAGGTGTCGCGATCAACGGTGATCTCTTCGAGGTTGCGGTGCGCGGCGTAGAGCAGGGTTCCGCCCGGCGTCTCGTACACGCCGCGGGACTTCATGCCTACCAAACGGTTTTCGACCATGTCCGCGATGCCTACGCCGTTGCGTGCGGCAATCTCATTGCAGCGGGTCAGCAGGGAAACCGCATCGAGTTTCTCGCCGTTGACGGCCACGGGGATGCCCTTTTCAAAGTCGATCGTCACGTATTCCGGCGTATCCGGCGCGTCCTCGGGATGCACGCAGATCAGCGGCAGGTCGCGCGGCGGCTCGTTGGCCGGGTCTTCCAGGTCGCAGCCCTCATGGGAGAGGTGCCAGATGTTGCGGTCCATGGAATACGGACGGTCCTTCTTGACGGGGACCGGAATGCCGCGTGCCTCGGCGTAGTCGATTTCCTCTTCACGGGTCTTGATGTCCCATTCACGCCAGGGGGCGATGATGGGCATATCAGGGGCAAACGCCTTGATGGTCAGCTCAAAGCGCACCTGATCGTTGCCCTTGCCCGTGCAGCCATGGCAGATGGCGTCGCAATGCTCGGCCTTGGCGATTTCAACGAGGCGCTTGCCGATCAGCGGACGGGCAAAGGAGGTGCCCAACAGGTACTTGCCCTCGTACACGGCATCCGCCTTGAGCGTGGGCCAGATGAAGTCCTCGACGAACTCCTTGCGCAGATCCTCGATATAGAGCTTTTCGGCGCCGGTCTTTTTCGCCTTCTCGTGCAGCGGTGCGAGTTCTTCGCCCTGACCGACGTCCGCCGCGCAGCAGACGACGGCGCAGCCGTAGTTTTCCTTGAGCCACGGAATGATGATGGACGTGTCCAGTCCGCCGGAATACGCCAGCAGCACACGATTGTACTTCTTGTTGGCCATGATGATGTCCCTCCAGAGTATTGACAGATGCACGGGCATCCGCAAGAATTGCTGTTACGATTTGGTATTATAGCGCGTTGCTCATAAAAATGCAAGGGGATTGAATGGATATTCGGCGCAAAAGATGGAATTTGGAATATAAGGCTGTTTTATTGACTTAAAATATATAAAAATCGAACAATGTATATGCATAAAAATGCCGAATAAATATGGGCGTATGCATCCGGGGCATATGTCCGGGGGACATTGACACAGGGGAAAAAATAGGATAAACTGAACAGGTTACCAAATAGGCGATGGCCTGAATGGATGAGGAAAGCAAATTGAGAATATTGGGTATCGATCCGGGTCTGGCAACGATGGGCTGGGGCGTGATCGAAACGGACGGATACCGGGAAAAGCTTGTGCAGTATGGGGCGATCATTACCTATCCGCGCGACACGTTCCCTACGCGCCTGGCCAGCATATACGCAGGCGTGCGCGGATTGCTGGAGACGTTTCACCCGGATGAAATTGCCTTTGAGGAGCTGTTTTTTTCCAAAAACATCACGACGGGCATTCAGGTGGCGGGCGCGCGCGGCGTGGCGCTTGCTTCCTGCCAGGCGTATACGGACAAACTCTATGAATACACGCCCATGCAGATCAAACAGGCGGTCGTAGGCTATGGCGGTGCGGACAAGCATCAGGTGCAGATGATGGTGCGCATGATGCTGGGCATCCGCGAGGTGCCGCGGCCTGACGACGCGGCGGACGCCGTGGCCTGCGCCATCACCCATGCGCATGCGGGCGTGGGCCGGGAGCAGTTCCGAATCAAGTGAGGGGAATCCATGATCACATTTATTGAAGGAAAAGTCGCTGAGAAAAATCCCGGCGAGTTGGTGATGAGCGCAGGCGGCGTAGGTTTTTCGCTGCAGTGTTCCAATGCGACGCTGGCCGCCGCACCGGGCAAGGACGAAACCTGGCGCTGCTACACGGTGATGAACGTGCGCGAGGACGCCATCGAGCTCTTCGGATTTGCCACCCGGCAGGAGCGGACGATGTTCACGCGGCTTTGCACGGTGACGGGTGTTGGCGCCAAGACGGCGCTGGGCGTGCTCTCGGCGCTTTCCATGCGAGATCTTTCCGTGGCGATTGTCACGGGCGATGTGGCGGCGCTCTCCCGTGCGCCGGGCATTGGCAAGAAGACGGCACAGCGCATTGTGCTCGAGCTCAAGGACAAGGTGGAGCAGCAGGACGTCAGCGCGGTGGGCGCGGCGCCAGTCAGCGCACCGGTGAGCAGCGCGCAGCAAGAGGCGCAGGCGGCCTTGCAGGCGCTGGGCTACACGGCGGCCGAAGCGGCGCGCGCGGTCAACCTCGTGCGCGATCAGGCGGATTCGGTCGATCAGATCATCATGCTGGCGCTTCGTCAGATGGGTTCGCTGTGAGGAGGAATAGCGATGCTACCGAAAGACCCGATAATGCTGCTGAGCGTGGTGAACACAAGACTGCGCAATCAGTACGCCTCTTTGGATGCGCTGTGCCATGATTTGGCGGTATCCAGGGCGGATTTGGAAGCGACGCTGGCCGAAGTGGGCTATGCGTATGATGAAAAACGGAACCAGTTTGTCTGAAAAGCGGTGAGAATATGGAAGAAGAACGTCTGGTGATGAGCGGATTCCGCGAGGAAGAGGATGACCAGGAGAGCAGTCTGCGCCCCAAAACGCTCCGGGATTATGTGGGTCAGCAGGCCGTCAAGGACAGCCTCAACATCTACATTCAGGCCGCGCGCCAGCGGCGGGACTCGCTGGATCACATTTTGCTCTATGGCCCGCCCGGTCTTGGAAAGACGACGCTGGCGGGCATCGTTGCGGCGGAGATGGGCCAGAATATCCGCGTGACGAGCGGCCCGGCCATCGAGCGAGCGGGCGATTTGGCCAGCCTGTTGACTAATCTTTCCAGCGGTGACGTGCTGTTCATCGACGAGATCCACAGGCTTTCGCACGCCGTGGAGGAAGTGCTCTATCCGGCGATGGAGGACTACGCGCTGGATATCATGATCGGCAAAGGGCCGTCGGCGCGCAGCATTCGCCTGGATTTGCCCAAATTTACGCTGATTGGCGCAACGACGCGCGCAGGCTCGCTTTCTGCGCCGCTGCGCGACCGCTTTGGCATCATCTTCCGGCTTCAGATGTATTCCACGGAGGAGCTCATGCAGATCGTCCATCACTCTGCTGGCGTGCTGGGCATTCGCGCGGAAGAGGACGGCGTGCGCGAGATTGCGCGCCGCAGCCGCGGAACGCCGCGTATCGTCAACCGGCTGCTCAAGCGCGTGCGCGACTATGCGCAGGTGCGCGGGGATGGCGTCATCACGCTGGCGATGGCGCGAGAGGCGCTCGCCTTGCTGGAGGTGGACG
>CALVTV010000033.1 GCA_944363005.1 uncultured Clostridia bacterium
ATGGGGATTGACGGATAGCCCTTGCTGCCGCCGGATGCCAGCGGGAAGCGAAGAGCCGTCACGAACAAGTTTCGGGCTTCCGACATCGCAAGGTCTAACTAACACACTAGACTTTGCAGGCAAAGTCGTGTGCCAACAGGGGCTTCGGCCCCTATTGGAAACCCAAAGCAGATCAACGGCTTTACGATGAATAATCGCTCGGTTGTCAAAGTGTGCCGCTTATGCTATACTGCGAACATAGAGAGTCTTTCCTAGGAGGGAACGGCATGAGAATCGCCATCGTGGAAGACAACGCGCAGGAACTGGAGCGGATTGCTTCGCTTACGCAGCAGTATTTTGAAGTTCAGGGTAAAACATGCCAGATTGTCCGTTTTTCGGACGGCGACGAACTGCTGGAAGACTATCGCGCGGACTGGGATCTGATCCTTCTGGATATCCAGATGGCGAGGCTTGACGGCATGCAGGCGGCGGAGATGATCCGTGCGCTGGATCGCGACGTCATCCTCGTGTTCATCAGCAACATGGCGCACTATGCGATCAAGGGATACCGGGTGCGCGCGCTGGATTTTCTGCTCAAGCCGGTCAATTACAGGATGCTCGAGCAGGTGCTGACGCAGACGGAGCATCTTCTGGCGGAGCGCAAGCGCAAGTTTATCACCCTGCCCACGCAGAAGGGCATGATGCGCTTGAACGTCTCGGAGATCGATTATGTTGAGGTGGAAAATCACGTGCTCTCCGTGGTCACGGCACAGGGCGTATTCAGCCTGCGCGGCACGATTTCAAGCATTGAGGAGACGCTCGTTCCTTACGGCTTTTTCCGCTGCAACAACTGCTATCTGGTGAATCTGGCGCATGTGAGCCGCGTGGAACCGGGCATCGCGGTGGTCGGCGGTCATGAACTGACGGTATCGCGCCCGAGGCAGAAGAAATTCATGGAAGCGCTGACCCGCTATATCGGAGGGAGCGAGAGCTATGAGTGAGATGATGGCGGGCTACTTTCCGCGTATCCATACGGCCATTGCGGAATGGCTGGCATGTCTGGTCGTCATCCTGCCGATCTCCGCGCAGGTGGAAAAGCCGCGAAGGCTTCTGTTTGCGCCGCTCTTTCTGTTCACGTTGCTGATCACTTTTCATGTCATGGAGGTCGAGCGCGTTCAGGGCGTCTGGTGGACGGTCATGATGGGCGTAGCCATGCTGCAGATGCTGCTGATGATCAGCCTGTACCGATGGCCCAATCGCGCGGCAGTGCTGTATTACTGGGCGCATGCGTTTATGATCGCAGAGCTGGCGGCGTCTTTGGAATGGAACATCAACTACTACCTGCTTAAAGGCGGCGTCATCGGCAATATGGCGCAGACCTATATTTGCATGGCGCTGGTGTACATGCTGGTGTTTGGCGCGACGTATATGCTGCGGCGTAAACGGCACAGGCGCGTGGATGTGGAGGCTGTACGCATCACCAAGCGCGAAGCGTTCAGCGCGATGGGCATCGCGCTTGGCGCATTCATGATCAGCAACGTGCAGTTCGCCTTCAAGGACACGCTTTTCTCCGAGTCCCTTGGCGACGGCGTGCTCTATGCGCGCACGCTGGTGGATATTTCCGGCATGATCATGCTCTATGCCAGCAACGAGCAGCGGCGTGAGATGCTGCTGCGCTATGAGCTGGACGCCATGAGCAACATCCTGCAAAGGCAGTATGAGCAGTACCAGCAGTTTGAGGCGAACAACGAGGCCATGCACCGCGTCTATCATGATCTGAAGCATCAGATCACGTATCTCGAATCGGAGACAAACCGCGAAAAGCGTATGGAAAGCCTCAAGGAAATGAAGGAGATCATCCGCACGCACGAATCGAAGATGAACACCGGCAACAAGGTGCTCGACGTGCTTTTGACCAGCAAGAGCCTCATCTGCGCGGAGGAGAATATCACCATGACCTGCTATGCGGATGCGAAGGTGCTTTCCTTCATGGACGCCATGGACATCTGCAGCATATTCGGCAACACCGTGGACAACGCCATCGAGTACGCGCGCACGGTAAAGAATCCCGATGATCGGGTCATCCGCGTGTTTGTCGGACGGCGCGGTGCGTTTGTGCTGATCCGCATCACCAATTACTGTGAACATCCTGTCAGCTTTGCGGGTGATACGCCCGTAACCACCAAGGCGGATAAGCAGCTTCACGGCTATGGCCTCAAGAGTGTGCGCCTGTGCGCGGAGAAGTATCAGGGCCACCTCGACCTCACGCAGGAGAATGGCTGGTTCAGTGCGGCAGTCCTGATTCCGCTGGCTCAAACCGAAGAGAAGGTCGCCTCCTGAGCGCTGTTCATGGGGATTTTTTCTGCCCGGCGGACGATGTGCGACAGGTTACGCCAGAAAATCGACAATTTAGGTCAGCTTTTGTTCAAAACGACGAGATTGTGATATGCTTTATCCAGCAAAATATGGAATGATCATAAACCCGGGGAGGAATTTTAGATGAAACATCAGGATGTAATCAGCCGCCTGTCGCTTGCTGAGAAGTGCGGCCTGCTCTCCGGCAGGGATATTTGGAGTACGCGCCCGGTGGAAAGCGCAGGCATACCTTCCATCGTCATGTCCGACGGGCCGAGCGGCTTGCGCAGGCAGCTGGGCGAGGGCGACCATCTAGGTCTCAATGAGAGCGAGAAGGCGACCTGCTTCCCGTCTTCTTCCACCATTGCCAACAGCTGGGACGAGGCGCTGGCGGAACGTGTGGGTCAGGCGCTGGGCAGCGAAGCCTGCGCGCTGGGCGTGGATGTGCTTCTGGGCCCGGGCCTCAACACCAAGCGCAGCCCGCTGTGCGGCAGAAACTTTGAGTATTACGCCGAGGATCCTTACCTCGCGGGCAAGATGGCGGCGGCCTGTATCCGCGGCGTGCAGCGCGAAGGCGTATCCGCCTGCCCCAAGCATTTTGCGGTGAACAGCCAGGAGCTGCACCGTATGGCGAGCGACAGCGTGCTTGACGAGCGCACCCTGCGCGAACTTTATCTCACCAATTTTGAGATTGCGGTGAAGGAAGGTCATCCCCGC
>CALVTV010000034.1 GCA_944363005.1 uncultured Clostridia bacterium
GTTGGCTCATGTTCGGCGCAAACGCAAGCACCAGGCCCAATATCAGCGATACAATAGCGGCCATAGAAAAGCTTAAGCGAGCCTTTCTTCCCATGGAAAAGATAGACGAATCCGATCCTCTCATCGCAAAATCCTCCTCCACAAGTAAAATATGAACCAGCGAACAGGGCTTGTTCCGATCCTGATATCCATTATAGAGAGCCAGGCTTGGCCTGTCAAGTGCGCAGGCAATCCGTTCAATTGGTGCAATGAATTGGAGAAAATGTTAAGAAAATGGATGCGGCAATTGACATCAAAAACAGCATGGTCTATAATGAATCCGAATTGGCGCCGTTCGTGCGCTCTCTTGGAGGAAGATACATGCTGCTCAAAGCTGCAAAGAAAAAGGCTTCCGGGATGAAAATCATCATCGTCGGTTGTGGTAAAGTTGGTCATACGCTCACCGAGCGGCTCGTTCAGGAAGGACATGATATCACCATCGTCGATACAAGTGAACGAGTCATCCGGGATACGACGGAAGTATTTGACGTCATGGGGATTCGGGGCAACGGCGCCAGCCTGAGCGTTTTGATGGAGGCCGGATTGCAAACGGCAGATCTGGTCATCGCGGTAACGGGTTCCGATGAACTCAACTTGCTCTGCTGTACCATTGCTAAAAAGGCTGGTAAAAATTTGGCAGCGATTGCGCGAGTCCGCAATCCCGATTACAACCGGGAACTGCCCTACCTGCGTCAGCAGCTTGGCCTTTCCATGATTATCAACCCGGAACTGGAAGCCGCGCGCGAAATTGCCCGCCTGCTTTCCAGCCCCGAAGCGTTGACCATCAGCGCATTTGCCCGAGGGCAGGCAGAACTGGTGCGCTTTCGCATCCCCGGCAAAAATAAGCTCTGCGGCATGTGCATTTCCGACCTGAATACCATTTTTCATTTTGATTTTCTGGTTTGTGCCGTTGGCCGCGAGGGCGAGGTCCGTATTCCGGACGGTTCCTTCCGCCTTGCCGATGGAGATGACATCATGATCGTCGCCTCCACGCGGGACGTTCACAAGATCTTTGAAAGCATCAATTTGCGCAGCACAGCTGTTCGCAGTTGCATGATCATCGGCGGAGGCAAGTCCTCCTACTACCTGGCCAGGCTGCTGCTCGAACAGAAGATGCAGGTCAAAATCATCGAGTCCCGGCGCGAGCGTTGCGAGGAATTGAGCGCCTTGCTTCCGGAAGCCGTAGTCATCTGCGGCGACGGTGGGGATGAAGTGTTGCTCAAAGAAGAGGGCATCGATTCCGCGGAAGCCTTTGTTCCGCTGACCGGTTTGGACGAAGAAAACATCCTGCTGACGCTCTTCGCCAAGCGCGTGCCGAATCTCAAGACGATCACCAAGATCAACCGCATTACGTTCAACGACGTGATCGACGGTTTGGAACTGGGCAGTGTCGTCTACCCCAAGCACATTACGGCGGAATCCATCATCGCATACGTTCGTGCGCGCCAGAATTCCATTGGCAGCAACGTTGAAACCCTCTATCACCTTTTTGACAATCGCGTAGAGGCTATCGAATTCAACGTTCAAAAGAGCGCGCCGATCGTCGGCATTCCGCTGATGGACCTCAAAAACAAGAAAGACGATCTGCTCATTGCCTGCATCAACCGCGGCGGCAAAATCATCTTCCCGCGCGGTCAAGACGCGATTCAGCCCGGCGATTCCGTCATCATCGTCACCACACATACGGGCCTCAGCGATATCAGCGATATCCTGAAGCAGAGGTAACGCCATGAATATGAAGAGTATTTCCTATATTCTGGGCTGGATTCTCAGAATTGAAGCCATATTCATGGCGCTTCCCGTGGTCACTTCGGTGATCTACGAGGAACCGGAAGGCGTCGCTTATCTGGCCGTCATGGTGATATGCCTCCTCCTCGGCCAGCTGCTCACGCACAAAAAACCCAAGAACCCCAGTTTTTACGCCAAGGAAGGCTTTGTTACCACCGCGCTCGGTTGGATCGCGATGAGTTTGTTCGGCTGTCTGCCCTTCATCCTCACCGGAGAGATCCCGAGCTTTGTGGATGCGTTGTTTGAAACGGTATCCGGATTCACCACAACGGGCGCCAGCATTCTGACCGACGTCGAAGCGATGAGCCATTGTTCCCTCCTCTGGCGCAGCTTTACGCACTGGATCGGCGGCATGGGCGTGCTCGTCTTCCTGCTTGCGGTTTTGCCGATGGTCGGCGGTTCCAACATGCACTTGATGAAGGCCGAAAGCCCCGGCCCTTCGGTCGGCAAACTCGTACCCAAAGTTCGCTTTACCGCGCAAATCCTGTACCGGCTCTACATCGTGCTGACCGTTTTGGAGTTTGTGCTGCTCCTGCTGGGCAAAATGCCCGTCTTCGATGCGCTGTGCATATCCTTCGGCACTGCGGGCACGGGTGGCTTCGGCATCAAAAACGACTCGATCGCCAGTTATTCGCCGTATCTTCAATGGGTCGTCACCATATTCATGATCCTGTTCGGCGTCAACTTCAACGTGTACTTCCTGGTCTATATTCGCAAATTCCGCGACGCAGTCCGCTGTGAAGAGATGCGTTGGTATCTGGCCATCATCGCCGCCGCTATCGCGCTCATCTGCGTCAACGCCTATGATCTGGCTTTGACGCTGGAAAACAATTTGCGCAATTCCGCTTTTCAGGTGGCTTCCATCATCACAACGACAGGCTTTGCCACGGTCAACTTTGACCTATGGCCCGAGTTCTCGCGAACGATACTCATCCTGCTCATGTTCTGCGGAGCTTGCGCAGGGAGCACAGGCGGCGGTATTAAAGTTTCGCGCATTGTCATCGCAGCGAAAGCTATGGGCGCTTATATCGGCTCTTTTCTGCATCCGCGCGCTGTGCGCAGAATCAAGTTTGAGGACAAGGATGTCGAAACCGAAACCCTTCGAGCCATCTTGGTTTATTTTGTCGCCGTAGTCTTTATTTTTACGGCATCGGTGCTGCTCGTGTCCCTGGATAACATGGATCAAGTCACCAACATCACGGCGGTTGCCGCGACGTTCAACAACATCGGCCCCGGCTTAAACGCAGTTGGCCCCACGTGCAACTTCTCCGGCTTCTCCGGCCTTTCCAAATATGTCATGATATTTGACATGCTGGCTGGACGCCTGGAAATCTTCCCGTTGCTGATGCTCTTCTATCCCCCGCTCTGGAAAGAAAGTTTAGCGGAAGCGCGCCGCAGAAAACGCTGACCCCAGTATTCATATGAAAACCTCCCGGACATGGATTCGGGAGGTTTGTTTTTGCTCTTGCAGATCATTCTGCAACCTGTGGGCCAAGAGGAGTATGCGCCCTTCAAAGCCGATCGCTTCAATATGTTGTGCTGCTGATGTTTGCGCTTTGATACATGTACATATAAAGGAAGGGTGCTTCGGCATCGCCAAAGCACCCAGAGGGTCCGTGTTCTGTTTTAAGTGCGACGCAGGAAAATCAGCCACCGAAGTTGAAATCCTGGTCGCCTTCGTCCTCAACCTCCACCATCGGTTCCGGCGTCGCGGCATTCGCCTTGGGCGTACGGGTCGCCTTGGGCGTGCGGGTCGGCTTCGGCGTAGCGGTGGGTTCCGGCGTGGGCTGCTGCTCGGCACCCTCGATCATTTCGCCAGCAGATACAAGCACAGGCTGGTCGTTGTTGACGATCTGAATAAACGTCTTGCCGACCTTCATCTCCAGCTCCTGGCCATTCTCATCGAGGAACACCATGCGGCTCGCCTGAGAATCAAAGTCGTCCGCGGTCGTAGCGGAATGCGTGCGCACCCACGTGCCGCGAATGTACTTGCCGTTCTGGAAGATTTCGCATGTGCCCTGGCCGACCAGCTGAATCACCGGACGGGAATTGTTGTTGTTGAGGAAAGAAACATCCGTACGCAGGACAATCACGTTCGCATAGGACGTAGCCATACCGGTCGTCCCGTCGATATACGGTTCGCCGTTGCGATAGCGGTCGTACAGACCGGTCGCCTCGTTGTAGTAGTACTCGGTGATGTATGCGGGATTGGTCGTCTTGTAGTTGATCGTGATGTGAGAAACATCCGTTCCGCGATCCAGACCCGTTTCCGTGAACTTGTAGGGATGCTTGGTGGGCTCGCTGGTGAACAAGCCGAGCACCGCCTGCATGTCAATCTGGACGTTGTGCGGCATGACGTGGTTGCCGTCGCTCTCGCGATGGAACAGGTCGGAATAATTGCGTTCAATGCCCTCAATAAACGGGAAAACCCATCGGCCCTTCTGGCGGGCATCCGGATGCAGATGCAGGGCCCAGTTGTCCACATCGACGATCAGGTCGTTCTTGGTGGCCGCGTTCTGCCAGCCGTAGAACACCCACGCGCTCCCCCACATCTCACGAATCGAGCCCATCGGCACACGGCCGGAACGAACCGGGCCGGCATAGTTGGGGATCTGGCTCATGAACAGCGCAACGGAGCGCGTAGAACCATCCTTCTGAATGGGCATCTCGTACATGATGTCCGCAGAAGAAACGCCCCAGTGCGGCAGCGCTTCGGGATGCGCGTCGATGGTAACAAGAATCGGGTAGTAATTGCCGTACCAAACTTCACCGGTCAGCGGGTTGATACCACTAATGTCCGGATTCTCACCAGGGACGGTGACCGTGATTTTCTTGGAAGCTTCAATACCTGCCGAGGGCAGCTCCAAATAATACGACTCCTCCGCAATCGCGGCAGAACAGCACAGCAGGCTGATGAGCAAAGCCGTCACCAACCACTTAGCCATATGATGCAACGTAAACACCTCCATATAAAATGTAAGAGAACCGTACCCATATCATCATAACCTAAATTACGCAAACATGCAAGCTTTTCGCCTAAAAAACGAAAACTTCGCACGCTTTTACGGATGTGCGCATTGAATATAGGAAGGAGCGCTTCTTTTGCCAACTCCTCATTTTGCAGGCACAGCGAAATCTCTATGCAAGATTGATAGAGAAAAAGCCCTAAAAAATGGCAAACTTGGGGTTGCAAAAAGTATAAAATGGCTCTATAATAATACAGCCATTCATTTTTCGATGTTTGCGAAGCTGAAGGAGGAATTGTTTTGTCACTGGAGCTTTCTCGCGTGTGCAGCGCGATTTCCCCGTCGCCAACGTTGGCCATTGACGCCAAAGCAAAAGAGATGCGTGCGCTTGGCCGCGACGTCATCTCGTTCTGTGCCGGAGAACCGGATTTCAAAACGCCGCAGTACATCCGCACCGCTGCCCACGAAGCTTTGGATCTGGGCCTGACGGGCTATACGGCCGTTCCCGGAACCATGGAGCTGCGCCGCGCCATCTGCGACAAACTCAAGAACGACAATGGTTTGACCTATACGCCTGCGCAGATTGTCGTCTCCAACGGGGCGAAGGCGTCCCTGTATACGGCAATCAGCGCGCTGCTCAATCCGGGCGACGAAGTGCTCATCCCTACCCCATGCTGGGTTTCCTATCCGGAGATGGTTCGTCTGGCAGGCGGTGTGCCGGTGCTTGTGCCGGGCGTTCCGCAGAAAAACTTTGTCGTCGAGGCGGCGGACATGGCGCCCTATGTCACAGAGCGTACGAAGCTGTTGATCCTCAATTCCCCGAACAACCCGAATGGTTGTGTCTGGAACCGCGAACAGCTGCGCGCCATCGCGGAGCTGGCCGTGGAGAAAAAATTCTACATCATCTCCGATGAAATCTACGAAAAGCTCATCTACGACGGCGTAGAGCACGTATCCATCGCTTCCCTGGGCGAGGAGATTTACAATCAGACCATCGTCATCAACGGTGTCTCCAAGACGTTCGCCATGACCGGATGGCGCATTGGTTACGCGGCAGGCCCCGCGCCGATTCTCAAAATCATGAGCAGCCTGCAAAGCCAGATTGCCAGCTGCAGCAACTCCATTGCGCAGTACGCAAGCGTCGCGGCCCTCAGCGATCCCCGCCGTGATGCCGTCGTTGAGCAAATGCGCGCCGAGTACGACCGACGCAGAACACACCTCGTTTCGCGTCTCAATGCGATTCCGGGCATCCGCTGCCTCAAGCCCCAGGGCGCGTTTTACGTGATGATGGAGGTCACCGGCCTGTTCGGCAAGCATTGCGGCGACCGCGAGATCAACAGTTCCATGGCGTTTGCCGAGTGTCTTCTCGAGCGCGCGGATGTCGCAGTCGTGCCGGGCGATGCGTTCTGCACGGAGGGCTTCTGCCGCATGTCCTATGCCACTTCGCTGGAAACGATCGACCGAGGCGTCACCCGCATCGCCGAATTTGTCGCTTCTCTCACCTGATTTTCTTCGTGCGGCCTGCTTGTGCAGGCCGCGCTTTTTGTCGTGGTCAACGGTTTTCATTGACATCGGGTACAAACCCGTGCTAAAGTATAATACAGGAAATACGGGGGAATCGTCCCCTTTGATTCGGGAGCGAATGATCATGTTTGAACTGAATATTGAAAAGAGCTGGTGCGACGCGGTGTATGCCCGCAGTTCTGTGCGCAAATATACCGGAGCGCCGGATAAAGAGCAGCTGGACAGGTTGGGCGTGCTCTGCCGCAAGCTGAGTTGGCAGGGCGTCACAATCCGCATGTTCAAAGGCCCGGGATTGCGCAGCCAGATTCGGGGCACCGATGTATACGCGGTCATTATCGCCAAGCAGGGCACTCCGATGGAGGTCGAGGGCTTCATGGGTGAAGCCCTGGTTCTGGAAGCCACGGCCATGGGCCTGGGAAGCTGCTGGCTTGGCGCGGGATATTATCCGGACATCATCAGCCGCAACGTGAACCTGCAAAACGACGAAGCCGTTCACTGCGTCATCGCCCTGGGAAAAGCGCAATTGCCCGCATTCGCGCCCAAACGCAAACCCCTTGAAAAAGTTTGCGGCATGACGGAAGCCCAGCTCGGCGAGTTGGGCACATGGCAGAAGGAAGCTGTACTGGCGGCGCGCGTGGCCCCCAGCGCGATCAATATGCAGCCCTGGAAAATCACTGCGGACAAAACCAGCGTGACCATCAGCGAACCTACGGCTGTGCTCTACAAAAAGTACGCAGCGTTGGATCGGGGCATCTGCATGCTCCATGCTACTGTGGGCGCTTTCAAAGCCGGCCGCAAGGCCGCCTGGAAAAAAGTGGACGGCGGATACGCTATGCGGGCATGAGTTGCAAACATCAAGCGGACAGCAATTGCTGTCCGCTTTTTTGTTTCTCTCAGATATTCTGTTTGTACAAACCCGGATAGTCCATCGCCTCTCGGGGAAAAGTACTCGCCAAGGGGGAATGCGCATGCTCACTGGCTGCATACGAACAGTTATCCTGTTTCTCGTCACCACCGTTGTCGTCCGCCTGATGGGAAAACGTCAGTTGGCGCAACTGCAACCCTACGAAGTGGTCATCATGCTCATGGTTTCCGACCTGGCAACGCAACCCATGGGCGATGTGGAATTGCCGCTTCTGGGCGGTGTTGTCGCGATTCTAACGCTGCTGATTCTGCATTGCCTGCTCAGCGCGCTCTCGTTTTCCAGCATGCGCCTGCGCAGGCTCATCTGCGGCAGGCCGAGTGTGCTCGTACGAAACGGAAAAATCTGCGAGCAGGAGCTGCAACGGCTTTGCTTTGATATGTCTGATTTGATGGAAGGGATTCGCTCACAGGGCGTCATCGGCTTGCAGGAAACCGGCAGCGTCGTTTTGGAGACAAACGGCTCGCTGAGCGTCTTTCCTTCCGCTGCTCACCGGCCTGCGACCCGCAGCGAGCAGGGCCTTCCGCCGCTCTATGACGGCATTCCGCTGACGTTGATTCTGGACGGCAAGCTCCAGGAGCGAACATTGCGCATTGCCGGGCTGGAAGTAGGCTGGCTGCGTCGGCTTCTTCAGGCTCAGGGTATCGAGCGGGACGCCGATGTGCTTCTTGCCGCGCTGGATACGCAGGGCTCGCTGTTGATTCAGGAAAAAGGCGACCAGGGCCGCCTTTTGAGCATCGATGCGGTATCTCCGGAGAAGGTGAGGTGGTGATATGCGCAGACGGTTGTGGACCGTTGTGATTGTCTCCGCGCTGCTGTTCGCATTGGGATGGCTTGAGCACGCCGGCGTGACCGATTTGACGCAGACGGCCCTCGAGCAAACCCGCTCCATACTCGATGACATTCGCGCACAGGATCTTGAAACAGCCCTGCAAAAAAGCCGCGCGCTCGACGAAATGTGGGATGCGCGCGCGGTACGTCTGGAGATGATGGTCGATCACCGATCGACGGACGAAGTGCGATACGCGCTTTCCAAGCTCATTGCTGCGCTGGAAAGCGGCGATCCGGCCTCCGCAATGGTCTATGGCGGAGAACTGGAGGGCAGTATCGAGCATGTCTTTGAACGCCAGGAACTCTCGATCCAAAACATTCTTTAAGCCAGCGCGGCCAATTCCACCTGGATGGCAGCCTCATCGGGCTGCATGGCCGCAAGCGTGCGCGAGAGCAGGTCGTCCAGCTCCCATCCCAGCATCTGTGCGCCCTGCGCGATGACCTCGCGGGAACAGCCTGCCGCAAAGCCCTTGGACTTGTATTTCTTCTTCAGGCTCTTGAGGTCCATGTCCGTGATACTGCCGGACGGCCGCATTTTCGCGCACGCACCAATCAGGCCGGTCAGTTCATCGCAAGCGAAGAGCACTTTTTCCATCTCATGCTCGGGAACAACATCGGTGCACAAGCCGTATCCATGGCAGACCACAGCGTGAATCAAACGCTCCTGAGCGCCGGCGTCGCGCAGGAGTTCCATGCATTTTTTACAATGCTGGTCGGGCCACTGTTCGAAGTCGATGTCATGCAAAAGGCCGACAATCGCCCAGAAATCGGCCTCATCGCCATAGCCGAGATTTTCGGCCATGCGGCGCATGACCTTCGAAACAGTGATCGCATGCGCCAGGTGAAACGGTTCGCTGTTGTAACGGCGCAGCAGCGCCATAGCTTCTTCGTACGTCATAGGTACACTCCTTGTCGAAATTTTGCGATGATTATAGCAGGATGGAAGCATTTTGTCAATTTCTTCCTTCATGCAAGACGGACGCAGCATTTTCTTTAAACGCGCGCTGTGCTATAATGGACCTCATAAGGAGGGGACAGCCATGCACGCCGATCAAATTTGCCAAATCTTGCTCGATCACTTTCAGGTGAGAAAGACTGTCGCGCAGAAGGAAGCCTTTGCAAATTGGGTCTGTGCGTACGCCCAATCGTTGGGGCTTTTAATGCGCACAGAGCGCAGCGGCCGTTGGGTGGATACGCGCAACCTCATCGTAGGTGATGTGGACCGGGCCAACGTGCTGATCACCGCGCACTACGATACCTGTGCGCGCCTGCCCTTCCCCAACGTGATTACGCCGCAATGCTGGCCTATTTTATTGGTGACGCAGATTCTTTTGCCCGTACTCGCTTTCACATGCCTCGGCTTTATCGGCGGTTATTGCACGGGAAAGCTCCTGCTTCATGGGGATGCGTCCGGCATTTGGCGCCTGCTCGCTGCTTGCGGAGCGTCGCTTGTGGCCATTGGCCTGATTGCCGGTTTGCTCTACCTCATGCTCGCCGGTCCGGCCAATCCGCACACCGCAAACGATAACACATCCGGAACGGCGCTCGTTCTGCTCTGTATGCAACAATTCGCGAAGCGAAAAGACGTGGCGTTTGTCCTCTTTGACAACGAAGAAAAGGGGCTACTCGGATCGTCTGCATTCGCCAGCGCCCACCCCGCCGCAGCAAAGCGAACATTCGTCGTCAATCTCGATTGTGTCGGGGACGGCGATACGCTGCTCTTTACAGGGAGTAAAGCCGCCATGAAATGTGCCACAGCGAAACGAATTGCGGCGATCCTGGAAGAATGCGCCGCACAGCATGGCATGCGCAGCTGCTCGGGCGCTTTTCCCGGGACGCTATACCCCTCCGATCAGATGGTCTTTACGCGGGGCTCCGCATTTGCCGCACTCAAGGGCCGGCGAATTCTCTACATCGACCGGATTCATACCCCTGCCGATACGCAGCTTCAGACCCGAAACCTGCTCTGCCTGCTGGACGTTCTCTCGCATGCGCTTGCATAAACCGCGTTATTCTGTAACACCCACCCGCTTTTGAATCAGGCAACTCACTCCCTCACCGCATGATGTGACATGAAATTTGCTTAAATATGAATTTTAGTTCATAAATTTATGACTTTTCTTCGCAAAAAAGAAGGAAATATCCATCCTAAGTGGAATATAGTATACAAACGGGTCATATTATGGTGGAGGAAGTCGGAATCCGGTTCAAATTATGGAAGGGATGGAACGTCGTGGGATGGATGCAGAAGGCTGGAAAGCCTGATTTTAGTGGCTTGCGTTTTCTAATTGCGGAGGACAATCCGCTGTATGCGGATCTGATGATGGAGTTGCTCGCGCTTCGGCACGCAACGGTATACCACGCATCGAACGGAATGGAAGCGGTTCGCATGCTGCGGGAAAGGATATACGATGCGGTGCTGATGGATGTGCGCATGCCTGGCATGGATGGATACGAAACGACGAAAGCCATTCGCGCCCTGGACAGCACGCAGAATGGGCAGGTGCCCGTGTTTGCCATGACCGCAAGCACGGATGAGCGGGACAAACGCTCCGCCCTCGAAGCGGGGATGAACGCTTTTCTGACCAAACCGCTGGAAATGGCGGCTTTTGACGAAGCGCTTGGGGAGGCGCTGCCTGCTTATGTCGGATGATGCAGCGCCTGCGCCCATTCATACCGATTCAAACCCGAATCGGTTCAAGCACGCGAAGTAGGCGTATCCGGGAGAATGCTCCTCGGGCATGTTTGAGCAGCAGCTCATCGTTTTGCGAAGTAAAACACAATTGCAATGCCACCAATTGGGGTTCCGAAAAGATGAAAATAAAAAAAGAGATGCCGCGGATAAAACCCTCCGCAGGCAACTCCTTTTGTTTTCCCTTTTACCGTGCAATCAATCGTTGTGCTCCGCGCGATAGCGGGTCAGCAGCTTTTCAATGCGCTTCCACGGATCGAGCAGATACGCCAAAGACTGATCGTGATTGAGCGTAGCGATGACAAACGCCATGTACTTGCTCATATCCGCCTGGCTGAACCACGGCGCGTCGAGCACGTGCTGCGGCGTATACGTGAGGTTCGTGGCAAACACATGGTCGATCACGCCTTCGCTATACGCCTTGTTGAACGAATCCAGACCGCTGGTGAAGAAGGCAAATGTGGCGCCCGCAAACACGCGCTTTGCCCCGCGCTTTTTGAGGTTATACGCCAGGTCAAGCATCGATTCACCGGAAGCGATGATGTCGTCCGCAACGAAAACATCCTTCCCCTCGACGCTATCGCCCATGTACTCATGCGCAATGATCGGGTTACGGCCATTGACAACCTGGGTATAATCGCGGCGCTTGTAGAACATGCCCAGATCCACACCCATGGCAGAGCTATAGTAGATATTGCGGCCGATGGCGCCCTCATCCGGCGAGATGACCATCATGTGTTCCTTGTCGATCTTCAGATCGTCATAGGTATGGCACATGGCCTTGAGCATCTGATAGGTGGGCATGATGCTCTCAAATCCATTGAGCGGAATGGCGTTTTGTACCCGCGGGTCATGCGCATCGAATGTGATGATATTGGCCACGCCCATCGCCACAAGCTCCTGAAGCATGACCGCGCAATCCATCGATTCGCGCGCCGTGCGCCGGTGCTGGCGTCCCTCGTAGAGCATTGGCATAATCACGTTGATGCGGTACGCCTTGCCGCTGACCGCCGCAATGATGCGTTTGAGGTCTGCGTAATGCTCATCAGGCGTCATCGGGATTTCCTGCCCGTACAGCTTATAGGTGCATTGATACGCGCACACGTCGCAGATGATGTACAGATCATATCCACGAACCGTGCTCAGCAGCATACCCTTGCCTTCGCCCGTTCCAAAGCGCGGGCAGGTGGCTTCAAGCAGAAAACCGTTGGCTTCCGTACCAAAGAAGCTGTGCAGTTCCTCCGCCGTGGAGGTATCCACCTGCCAGTTCATCAGGTACTCGTTGACGCGTTTTCCCATTTCCTCACAGCCGCGCATGGCAATGATGCCAAGCGGAGCAACCGGCCGCATCGGAAACTTCTGAGACGCTGCGATGGTTTGACTCTCTCTCATGCTGATTCCCCTTCTTCAGTAATCGGGTTGGACAACAGACAGCTTCATTATAACACATCTTTACGGCCTAATACGCACGGTTCCATATTTTTCTAAAAAATTCGTCTTCTTGCGACAATTTTACGCAAACTTTACGTCCACCGTTCACCATCTTGCGTATTCTTTCACATAAAGTGTTTTTTCGCAATGCCGCTTTCCCTTGACCTGCCTCAAGCGCCTTGGTATAATGAGGTGACATAACCATAGAGGGGGCTTGACTTTGAAGCGCATCATTCTGACCGGGGGCGGTACCGCCGGCCACGTCTCCCCCAATCAGGCGCTGATCCCGCTGCTTGAGCGCGAAGGTTGGGAAATCCACTACATCGGCACCAAATCCGGCATCGAGCGCACACTCATTGAACCCATGCCGGAAGTCACCTACCACGCCGTCAGCTCGGGCAAGCTGCGCCGTTATTTTGACCTCAAAAACTTCACCGATCCGTTCCGCGTCATCGCCGGCGCTTTTCAGAGCTTTTCCATCATTCGTAGTCTTCAGCCGTCCATCGTCTTTTCCAAGGGCGGCTTTGTCAGCGTGCCGGTCGTCATGGGCGCCGCGTTGTGCGGCGTTCCCGTCGTCATGCACGAAAGCGATATCACGCCGGGCCTGGCCAACAAACTCTGCAAGCCCTTTGCCAAAGCCGTCTGTACGACTTTCCCGGAGTGCGCCAAACTTCTGGGGGACAAAGGCGTGCAAACCGGGACCCCGCTTCGCGCCCAAATTCTCTCCGGCAACCGGGCGCGCGGATTGGCTCTGGCCGGTTTTCAAGGTGACAAACCCGTTCTCATGATGATCGGCGGTTCTCTGGGCGCGCAGAGCGTCAACGCCGTGTTGCGTGAAGCCCTGCCCGCGCTCACAAAAACCTACGATGTGCTCCATATTTGCGGAAAGGGGAACCTGGCCGCGGAACTGGAGGGAACTCCCGGATACAAGCAGTTTGAGTATCTGACGGAAGCGCTGCCCGACGCCTATGCCTGTGCGGACATTCTGCTCTCGCGTGCCGGCTCCAATTCCCTCTCCGAGATCCTGGCCCTGAAAAAGCCCGCGCTGCTCATTCCCTATCACAGCGGCCGCGGCGATCAGCTTCTCAATGCGCGTTCGCTTCAGGAACGGGGGCTCGCGCATGTCATGGTGCAAAGCGATCTGAACGCACAATCGTTGCCGCCCGCTATCGATGCGCTCTGGGAAGACCGGGAACTGCTCATGCAGCGCATGAACGCGCTCCCCGATGCCGACGGCACACAAGCCGTTCTGGCCCAAATTCACAAATACGCGAAATGACTTCGCAATAAGATCAGTATCAACGATAAACGGCGCAGGCCTAAGCCTGCGCCGCTTGTTATTTTGCGCTGTATGTCTGGGTTTCTACATTGGAGTCAATTTGCAACACGTCGACCACATAATCGCGAACAAATCCCTGCGTGAGTCCCGATTCAGTCGCCACCTCATACCAAATCTGACCGTATTCATCCTCATACTTGGCAAAGATGTTCACCCGGTTGCCCTCGCTGAGCTGACGGGCAATCTTGGCGCTGGAACTGGGCGCTTCGCGCACATTGGCATTGCGGTTGGTCTTGGCTTGACCGATCACCGTTCTTCCGCCCTGCTCCGTTACCTGAATGGCCTTGTCCAACGTAATCACATAATCGCGCGCGTAACCCGTTGTCGTTCCATCCTGTACCTGAATCTGATACCAAACATTTCCGACGCTATCTGTGATTTTCGCGAGAATATCGACGGCCTTTCCCTTGCTCAGCGTAGTGAGCACAGGGCCGTTCTCCTCCGTGCGCACATTCGCGTCACGGTTGGTCTTGCCCGTACCAATCACGCTGATGCTGGACGTCCCGTTTCCGGCTGGCGTCGCGGTAGGCGTGGCCTCTGTTGGCGCTTCCAGCTCGCCTTCCACATCGACGACGTAATCCCGCATATAGCCATCCGTATCCAGGTCGTCAACCGTCAATGCATACCAAATCTTTCCATCCTTATCGGTTATCACCTCGTGAATGGTCACCGTTTGGCCCTTTTTCACCGTCTTTTTCACCTTGCCGGTGGAAGAAGCCGTCTCCCGCAGGTTCGCATCGCGGTTAGTCTCTCCCTTCGCCAATTCAGCAACCGGTGTCGGGCTCGGCGTGGGGCTGGGTGTGGGGCTAGGGCTCGGCGTAGGAGTCGGGCTCGGTGTCGGCGTATTCGTCAGGATGATCGGCAGTTCTGTCTGCACCGGGGTGGGGGTAGGCGTGGCAACGACTGGCGTTTGTGTTTCCGTAACGATGATGACCGGTACCTCAGTCTGTACAGGCTGCACGGTATTCGTCGCCTGCGGTGTGCTCTCCGGCACCACAGTAACCGTTGCGACCGGCGCTTGCGTCGTATCCGTCACAGGGCCAAACACGATCGAAGAAGGCGCCTGTGTAGCCACATCCCCAATCTCCGGCGAATTCAGGCTTCCAGGAAGCTGCTGTGTCTCCGGCTCCTGATTCATAACAATGCGCACAACCAAAAGTGCCAGCACCACCACCAGCAGCACTGCGACGACAGCCAACACCACCTTGCCTTGCAAGCTGGAGAAAAAGCCTCCTCGATTTTGCGGCTCATCGTCGTACGAATCGTCATACATTTCATCGTCTTCGTACTCGTCAAGCGGAATATCGTCATACGGACTGGAGCGCTGCACGCTCTTGTCTTCGTCGAATTCGTGCTTCTTTGACATGTTTCTTCCCCTTCCCCATCCCATGGATGTATTTACGTAATCTTATTATAAAGTTTTACGCACACAGTTGCAAGCCTTTTCTCTCCTGCCGGCGATTTTTAACCTGCCATTTTCCTCCATTGGACATAAGAAAGAACCGCCCCCGTACGGAGGCGGTTCGAATCACCGTGATTGGGAAAGAATTAGTTGCCAGCCATCTTCTTGTAGGTTTCAAGACGGCGCTTGGCGTCCTCTTCGTTAATCCGGTAAGCTTCCTCGGCCTTGCCCGGGAACAGCTTCGCCAGAGAAGCGTAACGAACCTCACCCTTGATGAAGTCCTGATAGCTCTCGGTCGGGTCCTTGCTGTCCACGGTGAGCGGGTTCTTGCCCTGCTCAGCCAGGAGCGGATTGTAGCGGTACAGCGGCCAGTAACCACAAGCCACGGCGCGCTTGATTTCCATCTGCGCATGCGCCATGTTGATGCCGTGGTTGATGCAGGGCGCGTACGCGATGATCAGGGACGGGCCCGGATAAGCCTCAGCCTCGGTCATCGCCTTGAGCAGCTGAGCCGGGTTCGCGCTCATCGCAACGGTCGCCACGTACACATAGCCGTAGCTCATGGCCATCATGCCAAGATCCTTCTTGCGGGTCTTCTTACCGGACGCAGCGAACTTGGCAATGGAGCCGGTCGGGGTGGACTTGGAAGCCTGTCCGCCGGTGTTGGAGTACACCTCGGTGTCCAGAACGAGCACGTTGACATCCTCGCCCTGCGCCAGCACGTGATCCACTCCGCCGTAGCCAATGTCGTAAGCCCAGCCGTCGCCGCCGAAGATCCACTGGCTCTTCTTGACCATCATGTCCTTCATGCCGGCGATCTGCTTGCACAGCTCGTCGTCGCAGCCGTCCACATATGCAGCCAGCTTCGCAGAGGTCTCCTTGGACTTCTGGCCGTCGTTCATGGTCGCCAGCCAGGCTTCGCAGATCTCCTTGCCCTCGCCCTCGACCTTCGCAGCCAGCTCGGTCACCAGCGCAGCCAGCTTCTCGCGGCGCTGCGTGGTCGCCAGGTTCATGCCGTAGCCGAACTCAGCGTTGTCCTCGAACAGGGAGTTCGCCCAGGCCGGGCCATGACCCTTGTCGTTGGTGGTGTACGGCACGGTCGGAGCAGAGCCGCCGTAGATGGAAGAGCAGCCCGTCGCGTTGGCGATCAGCATGCGGTCGCCGAACAGCTGCGTGACCAGCTTGACATACGGGGTCTCGCCGCAGCCAGCGCAAGCACCGGAGAACTCGAAGAGCGGCTTGAGGAACTGGCTCTCCTTGACGTTGGCCTTGTTGAGCAGGTTCTCGTCGACCTCGGGGATCGTCTGCGCGTACTCCCAGTTGGCCTCCTCGCCCATCTGAGAAGCGAGCGGCTTCATGGTCAGGCACTTGCCCAGGCAGACATCCACGCAGTTGCCGCAGCCCGTACAATCGAGCGGGGACACCTGAATGCGATACTGCTTGCCAGCGAACTGCTTGCCCAGCGCAGGCTTGGTGACAAAGGTCTCCGGCGCAACGCCCGCGTCCACGATGTAGGGACGGATGGCCGCATGCGGGCAGACCAGGGAGCACATGTTGCACTGCACGCACTTGGTGACGTCCCACTCGGGCACGTTCACAGCGATGCCGCGCTTCTCGTACTTGGTGGTACCGGTCGGGCAGGTGCCGTCCGCCGCGATCTTGGAGACCGGCAGCTTGTCGCCTTCCTGAGCCAGAACCGGCTTGATGAACTCATTGTAGTACTCGTCGCCCTGGATCTGCTGCGGCACAGCGCCGGTGGTAGCGTTGGCCCACTCCGCCGGAACCTTGACCTCGCGCAGGCCGGAAATCGCGATATCGATCGCGTCCCAGTTCTTCTTGACGACCGCGTCGCCCTTCTTGCCGTAGGTCTTCTTGGCGTACGCCTTCATGTACTCGTCAGCCTGGTCATACGGGATGACGTCCGCGAGCTTGAAGAACGCGGCCTGCATGATCGTGTTGATGCGGTTGCCCATGCCAACCTTCGCCGCCAGATCGATGGCGTCGATGGCGTAGAACTTGATGTGCTTCTTGGCGAGCATCTGCTTCATGGAAGCCGGCAGCTGCGCATCCAGCTCCTCATCGGACCACTGGCAGTTGAGCAGGAACGTGCCGCCATCCTTGAGGGAGGAGAGCATGTCGTACTGCGTCACATACGCCGGGTTGTGGCAAGCGGTGAAGTCAGCCGCATCGATCTGATACGGGGACTGGATCGGAGACTTGCCAAAGCGCAGGTGAGAAACCGTCAAGCCGCCGGACTTTTTGGAGTCATAGGCGAAATACGCCTGAGCGTACATGTCGGTATGGTCGCCGATGATCTTGATGGAGTTCTTGTTGGCGCCAACGGTGCCGTCGGAGCCCAGGCCATAGAACTTGCAGGAGATCGCACCGGCCGGAGCCGCGTTGAAGATCTCGCCCACGGGCAAGCTGGTGTTGGTCACGTCGTCCACGATGCCCACGGTGAAGTGGTTCTTGGGCGCATCGAGCTTGAGGTTGTCAAAGACCGCCTTGACATGGGTCGGCGTGAACTCCTTGGAGCCCAGGCCGTAACGGCCGCCGACGACTTCGATATTGCTGCGGCCTTCCTCAGCCAGCGCAGCCACGACGTCCAGATACAGCGGCTCGCCCAGGGAGCCGGACTCCTTGGTGCGGTCGAGCACGGCGATCTTCTTGACGGAAGCCGGCAGCGCATCCACAAAGCGCTTGGTGCAGAACGGACGATACAGATGCACGCTCACCAGGCCGACCTTCTCGCCCATTTCCATGAGCTTGTTGATCGCCTCGGTCGCCACATCGCAGCCGGAGCCCATCGCCACGATGACGTACTCGGCATCCGGCGCGCCCACGTAGTCAAACGGCTTGTGCTTGCGGCCCGTCAGCTTGCCAACCTCTTCCATGACCTCCTCGACGATCGCCGGGGTAGCCAGGTAGTACTTGTTGGCCGCTTCACGGCCCTGGAAGTAGATGTCCGGGTTCTGCGCGGTGCCGCCCAGATGCGGATGCTCCGGATTGAGCGCGCGGGCGCGGAACGCCTCGACCTTGTCCCACGGCACGAGCTTGGCGATATCGTCATAGGCGATCTCGTCAATCTTCTGGATCTCGTGAGACGTACGGAAGCCGTCGAAGAAGTGCAGGAACGGCACGGAGCTCTTGAGGGTCGCCAGGTGCGCGACGAGCGCCATGTCTTCCGCTTCCTGAACGGAGTTGGAAGCCAGCATAGCAAAACCGGTCTGACGGCAGGCCATGACGTCGGAGTGATCGCCGAAGATGGAGAGCGCATGGTAAGCCAGCGCACGGGCGCTCACGTGGAAGACGCAGGGGAGCAGCTCACCGGCGATCTTGTACATGTTCGGGATCATCAGCAGCAGGCCCTGGGACGCGGTGAACGTCGTGGTCAGGGCGCCGGCCTTCAGCGAGCCGTGCACAGCGCCGGCCGCACCGGCCTCAGACTGCATCTCAGCGATGCGAACCGTCTGGCCGAACAGGTTCATGCGATCATGCGCCGCCCAATCATCCGCAACTTCCGCCATCGGGGAAGACGGGGTGATGGGGTAGATCGCTGCCACATCGCTGAACGCATATGCGACATGGCTGACAGCAGTATTGCCGTCTACGGTCATTTTCTTGGCCATTGGTATAACCTCCCTATGTAAATCAAGGATAGACACCGTTGTGAGAACGCCGCGCGCATGGTAACCGCAAACAGACAGTTCTCGACATTTCTATTATAGCCTTCCGGGAAAATCATGTCAAGGCTGGCCGGGAAATTCCCCCTCTTTTTTGTGGATTTGCGGCGATTCCCCGCGCATTTTTTCCGTCCGATCGTGTATCGTTTGTGCAGAAAAATACAAACGTCATTTCTGCGCACCATCCACCAAATTTTCGGTCTGATTCTCTTTGTTTTTCTCTTCTCTTGACAAACCCCCTCGCCCATCTTACAATGAGCGGGATGTTTTCATTTTACCATACGAAAGGAGCTTCTTCATGACGCTCACGCCCTTGCATTTTCTGATCGTCTGTCCGCTCGTGTTCGCCGCAGGTTTTGTGGATTCGATTGCCGGCGGCGGCGGCCGGATTTCCCTTCCCGCTTACCTGATCAGCGGAATACCCGTTCACGCCTGCATCGCCACCAACAAGCTGTCTTCTTCAATGGGCACCGTCGTTTCAACCACGCGCTACGCACGGGCCGGGTATATCGACTGGCACCTCTCCGTATTCTGCGTGATCGCGGCGCTCATCGGCGCGGCGCTCGGCGCCAACATCGCCCTGATGATCGACGCCACGCTCTTTCGCATTCTGATGTTGATCATTCTTCCGCTGACCGCGCTGTACGTTCTTCGCAAAAAGGACCTGTTTCCCAAGGATCAAGCGCGCAAGATTTCCTTTGCCCGCATGGCCGTTTTGTCCTCGATCATCGCTTTTTTTCTGGGCATGTACGACGGCTTTTACGGACCGGGCACGGGAACGTTCCTGATCCTGCTGCTCACGCGCTTTGCGCATATGGATCTGCAACACGCCAACGGCATCACCAAGGCAATCAATCTCTCCAGCAACGTAGCCTCGCTGATCGTCTACCTGATCAACGGCCAGGTGCTCATGATGCTGGGCCTGATCGCAGGCGCCTTCTGCATCCTGGGCAATTACATCGGTTCGCGCTGCTTTACGCGCAAGGGCGCGGATATTGCCCGTCCAATCATCCTGTTCGTGCTGGTTCTCTTCTTCGCCCGCACCATTCTTGAAATGGCAGGCATCATGTAAATAGAATCATACAAAAAGCCCCCGGCCACAGGCTGGGGGCTTATTTCATCAATCAATAGCGGGGCGCGCGACGGGCGGCGTAGCACTCGCTGCAATAGATGGGTCGGTCGTTCTTCGGGATGAAAGGCACGCGGGTCGGAGCGCCACACTGCGCACAGGTGGTCTCGTACATTTCGCGCTGCTGAGCCTCACCGGTAGCCGGGCGGCTGTTCTTACGGGCGATGCGGCAGGCCTTGCAGCGAGTCGGCTCATTCTGGAAGCCCTTCTCCGCATAGAACTCCTGCTCACCCGCGGTGAACACAAATTCCTGGCCACAGTCTCTGCAGGTCAAAGTCTTGTCCTGATACATGGGATATTCCCCTCCGAAAAAAATAGAGATCGGTATGACGAATCGGCTGACCTGGTCTTTGACCCCACACTCGCCGCCTGGAACGTTCGCTCATACACAATTGCTGTGCCCCACTACTGGCCCTCTCAGGGAAAATTCCCCTGGACGGACTTACATCTAAGCCGCACCATGCTCCCCGGCGCTTTGGCCGGATTACGTGGATCGTTTTGCCTGCGACTGGCATCGACTTTCAACCACAGACCCGATCTAATCATCCTTCCACATTATACGAGCAAAGCCAAAATATTGCAAGCGGTTTGACAAAGTTTTTGAAAGAAACCCGTATATTTTGTCGAGTTGCATCTGAATGGTAACAAAAATCACGGCGGAGCGTCCTGCCCGTCAAACTCCGTGCGGGCCGCCGTGAACACGCCTACGCTGCGCGCGCCCGCTGCCAGCAGCGCCCGGGCCGCCTCCGCAGCCGTCGAGCCGGTCGTATAGACGTCGTCCACCAGCAACACGCGCTTGCCCCGCACGAGCGGAGAAGCCGTCATGCAGCCCGCCAGATTCTTGCGCCTTTGTTTTTCGCGCAGCATCGCTTGCGGACGCTGTTCATCCCGGCGCGTGAGGGCATTGGCCATAGGCATGCCCAGTTGCTGCGCGACGAGCGCGCACAACAGCTCCGCCTGATTGAACCCGCGCTCCCGCAACCTCCGCTTCGTCGTCGGCACGGGAACCATCAGTTCCTCCTCTCCACCCGGAAGCATGGCCATTGCTCGTGCCAGCGGCACAGCCGCTTCGCGCACACTGCTGAATTTCATCCACAAAATCAGCGATCGCGCCTGCGCTGTGTAGGGATATGCCCATTGCACATAGTCGATGCCTTCGGGCAGGGCTTCCCGTTGCGTGGACTTTTCCAATTCGAGCCGCTGCAAAGCGCGCACGCAGTCCGGGCATAACCCGTCTTCCTGCTCTTCCCCCAACGCGCGCTCGCAGCACACGCAAAGCACGCGATCGGGATACAGCCATTCCAGCACGACCGCGGCAATTCTGCGCCAAAACCGCTTCAGATTTTTCATAACGCTTGCATCTGCTTGAGCCGGTAACACAGGGCGCTGTAACGGCGGCGCGTATGCGTATTGGCGATCATTTGATCGATGGCCGCCTCCCGTCCGACGATCATCACCAGTTTGCGCGCGCGCGTGACGGCCGTGTACAGCAGATTGCGCGTGAGCAGCATGGGCGGCCCGCCGACCGCCGGCATAATCACAACGGGGAACTCGCTGCCCTGGCTCTTATGCACGGAAATACAGTAGGCCAACTCCAGATCGTCGATGTCCCCGCCCTCGTATGTCGCCTCGCGCTCATCGTCGAAGACGACGGTCATCGTATGCTCCTGCGGGTCAATCGAGCGCACGAACCCGATGTCCCCGTTGAATACGCCCTGTCCGTCCTCCCAGCCAAAGACGCCCTCTTTCTTCCATTCCAACTGATAATTGTTGCGCGTCTGCATGACCTTGTCCCCTTCGCGAAACGTCGTGTCCGTGCGCACGCGCTCGTGCTTGTGGGGGGCAGGCGGGTTAAACTCCTCCTGCAACAGCTGATTGAGCGCAAAGACGCCGCAATCGCCCTTCTTCGTCGGGGAAAGCACCTGCATCTGGCTCACCGGGTCGAGCCCCGTGAACCCCGGAAGCCGGTCAGCACAGAGCCGCACGATCTTGTGGGCGGCGTCCGCCGGCGAACTTGCGCGTTCAAAGAAGAAGTCGCTGCCCTTGGCGTTGAGCCTCGGCGCTTCCCCACGATTGATGCGATGGGCGTTGTAGACGATCATGCTCTTTTCGTCCTGCCGGAAGATCTCCGTCAGCTCCACCGAAGGGATGACCCCGCTTTCCAGGATGTCGTGCAGCACGTTGCCCGCGCCCACGCTGGGCAGCTGATCCGCGTCCCCGACCATAATCAGCCGCATGCCCGGGGTTAGCGCACGCAAAAGAGAGCGCATGAGAAAGATGTCCACCATCGACATTTCGTCGATGATCAGCGTGTCCATCTCCAGGGGATTGTCCGGCGTTCGGGCAAAATCGCCCTCTTCCCCGCCGTACTCGAGCAGGCGATGCAGCGTCTTGGCCTCCATTCCGCAGGCTTCGCTCATGCGCTTGGCCGCGCGCCCGGTCGGCGCCGCGAGCGCAATGTCTCCGTGTACGCTCAGCAAGCGGATGATGCACTTGATGATCGTCGTCTTGCCTGTACCCGGCCCGCCCGTGATGACGCACATGCCGCTTTGCACAGCCGTGCGGATCGCTTCTTTCTGCTGCGCATGAAAGGAGATCCCCTCCATGGCCTCCAGCTCGGCAATCTGCGCATCCAGCCCCGTGCTCATGGATTCGGGCATGGCATCGACCATCTCCCTGAGCCGCCGGGCCACCTCCACTTCGGCGCGGTACGTTCGCGGCAGATAAACGGCGACGACCTCGCCCTCACCGTCCGGCAAAAGCTGCGCGCTCACCTCGTGCCCCAAAATCAGCGCGTCGAGCACGCGCTCGATGGCTTGCGCCTCGTTGCCCAGCAGCCGCTGCGCCGCCTCGATCAGCTCAGCGCGCGGAAGATAACAGTGGCCTGCGCTTCCCGTCGCGTCCGCAAGCGTGTACTTGATGCCCGCGGCAATGCGGTATTCGCTGTCCTTTTCTACGCCCAGGGAGGCCGCGAGCCGGTCCGCCGTTTTAAAGCCTACGCCCTCCACATCGTCCACCAGCCGGTAGGGATTCTGGCGAATGATCTGCTGCACGTTCTCGCCATAGCGCTTGAAAATCTTGACGGCGAGCGCCGGCGTGACGCCATATCCCTGCAAAAAGACCATCGCTTCGCGCTGTTGCGCCTGCTCGGCATAGCTCTCCATGATCATCGCCGCGCGCTTTTGGCCGATGCCCTGCACTTCCAGCAGGCGCTCCGGTTGCGCATAGAGCACATCCAGCGTCTCCTCGCCGAACGCCTTGACCAGAAGCTTCGCCGTCGCCGGGCCGATTCCGCGGATCATCCCGCTGGCCAGATACTTCTCGATGCCCGAAAGCGTGGTCGGCTTTTCGATTTCAAGGCCCTGCACCTTGATCTGGCGGCCATAGACGGGGTGTTCCGTCCATTCGCCGCTGATGCGCAGTTTTTCCCCGGAGGCTATCGGCGGCATGACGCCAACGGCGGACACGCGCGACTTGCCGCACCGGACAACCAGCACGGTATAGCCGTTCTCTTCATTGCGGAACACCGTTTCCTCCGCAAACGCCTCGATGGTCTCCATGCCCTCACCTCCTTGGTAGATCAGGCCCGGTTGCGCACCGGGCCGCGCAGCATGTCCCCCGCCGCCAGGCGATCCCCGCACGGCACGCGCACCAGCTGCTCCGGCACGCGCGCCGCCTGCACGTGTTCATTCGTCGCGTCCACGACGATATCCTCCACGATCAGCGTCTGACTGCCGGAGGGCGTCACCGTCTCCAGCGCATCGCCCACAAAGAAGCGGTTTTTCATCTCCACAAGCGCAACGCCTCCGCTGACCGCGCGCACATAGCCCATGTACTCCGCGGCCTGCTGCGTGCCGACGGCCTCGCCGCACACCTTCGGCATTCCGAAGTAAAAACCCGTGTCATACGCCCGATGGCTGACCTTGTCCAGCTCCGCGCGCAAGGCCCGCGAAAGCGTTTCATTTGCCAGGTACCCCTTTGGATCGCGGGCATAGGCATCCATAGCCCGCCTGTAACTGCCGATCACCGTGCCGATATACAACTCGTTCTTCATGCGCCCCTCGACTTTGAAGCAGCAGACGCCGCTCTCCATCAGCCGGGGCAAATGCTCCATCATGCAGATGTCATGGCTGGAGAGGATGGCCGTGCCGCGATCGCCCTCCTCGATGGGCAGGTATTCGCCGGGCCGCGTGCACTCCACCAGCGCATACGTCCAGCGGCAGGGCTGGCTGCATGCGCCGCGGTTCGCGCTGCGCCCATTGAGGTAGCTGGAGAGCATGCAGCGCCCGGAGTACGCCATGCAGGCCGCGCCGTGAATGAAGCTCTCCAGCTCCACCTCGCCCGCAAGTTCGCGCGCCATGGCCTCGATCTGTTCAAGCGTCAGCTCGCGGGCAAGCACGACGCGCGACGCGCCCATCGCCCGATAGACGCGCGCGGTTTCGCTGTTGGTCGTGCTGGCCTGCGTGCTCACATGCACCGCCAGGCCCGGCACCTCCCGCAGAATCCGGGCAATCGCCCCCAGGTCGGAGACGATCACCGCGTCCACGCCCATCTCCTGCGCCGCCTTTGCCGTGCGCACCATGCCCGGCAGGTCGCCGTCAAAGGCAAAGATGTTGAGCGTCAAATGCACCTGCGCACCGCGCGCATGCGCCAATTCCACAGCGCGCGCGAGTTGCGCCTCGTCAAAATTCTGTGCCTGTGCCCGCAGGCCATAGGCTTGTGCGCCCAAATAAACGGCGTCTGCGCCGAAGCGCAGCGCCGTTTCAAGCGTCCTCATGCCGCCCGCAGGCGCGAGCAACGAAGGCATCTGTTTCATCGTATTTCCTCTGTCATTGCAGTCCGCGTTCCCGGTCGTATTCCTCCCAAAGCGGCTGATACATCGCCGCGGCCGCCTGATGCTCCTCGAGCGTCTTGGAGAAGTGCAGCGCGCCGGAATCGGGGTCCGTCGAGCAGAAGTAGAGGTACTTCTGCGCCACATACTGTTCATCCGGATACAGCGCCGCCACGATGGCATCCATGGACGGGTTGCAGACCGGGCCGACGGGCAGCCCCTTGTTCTGATAGGTGTTATACGGGGAATCGACGGACAAGTCCTCGCTGTTGAGATACATCTTCTCCGACCCCGAAACGTACTTGACCGTCACGTCCGAATCGAGCGTCATGCCGAGTTTGAGCCGGTTGTGGAACACGGCGCTGACCTTGGCAAAGTCGCTCGTCTTGGCTTCCTTCTCAATCATCGAAGCCAGCGTGAACACCTCGTCCATCGTCAGCCCCAGTTCCTGCGCACGCTCGTCGTAGGTGAGCAGATACGACGCCTCCGTCTGCGAAAGCAGGCGCTTGATGATCGTATCGGCGCTGGAATTGGTGTAAATCTCGTACGTATTGGGCGAGAGATAGCCCTCCAGGGCGTACTTGCGGCTGCTCGCATCGTCCTCTTCGAGAATATCCTCGATGAAGTAGTAGCCGCTGTAGGATTCGCCTGTGCGGCAAAGGGAGAGGAACTCCTCCGCGCTCGAAAGGATCTTCTGCTCCACCAGATAATTCGCAACGTCTTCCACCGTCCAGCCGGGGATGATGGTGATGTTGGTCGTCAGCGGTTTTCCGTCGCCGGAGACGAGCTGATCCAGAATCTGCGTCGCGGACATGGAGCGGCTCAGTTCGTAGTCGCCGCTCTGAATTTTCTGACCCATGCCCATGAAATCCGCCATATACTTGAACACGGTGTGGTTGTGAATCAGGCCAGCTTCTTCCAGATCGCGCGATACAGTGGAAAGCGAACTGCCGGAGGCCACCTCAAAAGCGACAAGCTGCGTGTCCTGTTCGTCCACAGGCGCAAAAAACATGCTGTCCAGCTTGAGGTATCCCGTATAGATCAATCCGCAAACGATGACAAAGGACGCCGCAAAGACCAGCAACGGGCGCAAAATGCGCCAGATCCAGTCATACCAGAAAAAACCATAGCGCCGCTCCTCGTGCCATTCGCGCTCGGTCAACTCCCCAGTGCGCTTCTTTTTCTTTTTCGCCAAGATTCCCGTTCCTCCCGTTTATGCGCGGTCAGGCAGCTCAAAGACGATGCCCGCGGCTTCCGTCAGAATTTTGAACACATCCGCCAGCGTCTTTTGCATCTGCATTTCCGCCAACAGATACGCCTGCACATCGCTGTTCATGTACAGGAGCGACGCCAGTTGCTGAAAGCGTTGCATGTCCTCGTTGGGCATTTGGCCCGCCGCACCGGCCATGCTCATTTGCAGCTGCACCTGCAACCGCTTGTACTCCTCCAGCAGCACGCGATTTGTGTCGTCGCTGTATGCGCGCTCGCGCAGTTCGCTCAGCCTGCGGCACTCGTCGCTCTGGCGGATTTCCTCCGCCAGCCTGTGCGCCGTATCGTAGATATTCATGTCCTTATCCTCCCCAAACCATGCGGGATCAAGTCTCCATGATGATCGGAAGGATCATCGGGTTGCGCTTGATCAAGCTGAACAGGTAGTTGTGCATCTCGTCCTTGATGCCGTTTTTGATGGACGTCCAGTCGCTCTGCTCAATGCGGTCATACCGCGCAAGCACGCCCAAGGCCACGTTGCGCGCCCCAGCGATGAGCTCCTCGTTCTCCCGCACATACACGAATCCGCGGGAGATCAGCTCCGGTCCCGAACTCAGCCGTCCAGTCTCCTTGGATACGCCGACCACCACGATGATCAGGCCGTCCTGCGAAAGGTGCTTGCGATCGCGCAACACGACGTTGCCCACATCGCCCACGCCCAGACCATCGACCATGACCGATCCCGTGGGAATCGGGCCGGTGATGCTGGCCTCATCCTCGGAAAGTTCGAGCGCCTGCCCCAGTTCCAGAATAATGGCGCGGTCCTCCGGCATGCCCATCTCCACCGCAATTTGCGCATGGCGCTGAAGCATGCGGTATTCCCCGTGCACCGGAATAAAATACCTCGGTTTGACCAGCGCATGGATCAGTTTGAGTTCCTCCTGACAGGCGTGGCCGGAGACGTGAACATCCGCAATGCGGTTGTAAATCACCGTCGCGCCGCAGCGATAGAGCTGGTCGATGATTCGCGAAACCATGATTTCATTGCCCGGAATCGGCGTCGCGGAGATGATGACCGTATCGCCCTCCCGGATTTGCAGCTTGCGGTGTTCGCTGTTGGCCATGCGCGTCAAACCGCTCATCGGTTCCCCCTGGCTGCCCGTAGTCAGCACGACGATCTCCTGATCCTCGTAGCAGTCCAGATCCCCGACGTCAATGAACACATCCTGCGGAATCTTGAGCTCCCCGATGTCCATTGCCAGGCGCGTGACGTTGACCATGCTGCGCCCGACAAAGCACACCTTGCGCGAAAACTCCCTGCAAAGATCGACCACCTGCTGGATTCGATGAATGTTGGAAGCGAACATCGCGATGATAATGCGCCCCTTCGCGTCCTTGAACAGGCTATGGAACGTAGCGGCAATTTTCTTTTCGCTCATGGTGTAACCCGGCCGCTCCACGTTCGTTGAATCCGCCAGCAGGGCCAGCACGCCCTTGCTTCCCCACGCCGCCAGCGTATTCAGGTCGGTCACCTCGCCGTCGATGGGCGTATAGTCAATCTTGAAGTCTCCGGTCACGACCACCGTACCCGCGGGACAGGTGATGGCCATGGCCACCGCCCCCGCAATGGAATGGCTGACCTTGATAAATTGCACAGTAAAAGCGCCGACATTCACCACATCGCGCGGCTTGACAACATTGAGCACGGTGCTACGGATATGATGCTCCTCCAGCTTCCCGCGTATGAGCGCGCACGTAAGCCGCGTTCCATAAACAGGCGCCGGTACATGCGGGAGCACATACGGCATCGCACCGATGTGATCCTCATGGCCATGCGTAATCAGATACGCGCGCACGCGTTCCCGGTTGCGCACGAGGTATTCAATTTCAGGGATCACCAGATCGATGCCCAGCATGTCCTGTCTGGGGAAGATCGAACCGCAGTCAATCACGATGATGTCGTCCCCGTACTCAAATGCCGTCATGTTTTTTCCGATTTCGCCGATGCCGCCAAGAGGAATGATCCTCAGTTTCTCCACAATGCATCCAACCCCCCTTCGTATTTGTATTGATTTCTGTATATTCTGTTTCAAAATGCCCCCTCTTTTGTCGGGACCAGGAGGCATTGAGAATCACGCACACAACGCACGCATTGTAATCTGATTTATTATAGCACAAATCGTACAGGCTTCAAAGGGCTTTCTTCTGCAATTGGACAAATCTTTCAAATTTTACCTCAATTTTCGTTTTCTTGAGCAAAAACAACCCGTTCAATATGTAGTCTGCGCTGATTGACCATGAAGAAGGGGGCATTCAAGGGAAGAAAAACCAGGAAAATTCGCATAGTCGTTGCGCAGAGCAACACAATTTGATTCGAACTTCATCCTTTTCTAAAACGCAAAAAGAGGCGACGTTTTCGCATCGCCTCTTGCTTTTTGTCCGAACAGCCAGCCGTTGTTTTCCACAGACCTGTGGATATTTCTTACAGATGACGCTCGAGCATTGCCGAAATGTCGTTCTTGCTGCGGGCGCCGATGGCCTGCTCGACAACCTTTCCCTTGACGAGCACAATCAAGGTCGGAATGCTCATCACGCCAAAGCGCTTGGCCAGCGCGGGCTCCTGATCCACATCCACCTTGCCCACGACGGCACGGCCGTCAAAAGCAGCCGCAATCTCCTCAATGGCGGGCGCAATCATGCGGCACGGGCCGCACCAGGTCGCAAAAAAGTCCACCAATACGGGCTTGTCGCCCGCCACAGCCGCCTCAAACGAGGCCTGATTGAAATGCTCCAACATCTCGTTCACTCCATTTCTCCCTGTCCAGGGTGATTCACAGACACAATTTTCAGCTCCCAACGCCCTTTGGAGAGCTTGGGGTCCAGCGCGCGCATCAGCAGATAGGCCAGCGCCGTGCCAATCACAGCCGTGAGCGCCATCAAAAGCTCCGAATTGAATCCAGGCAATGCGCCGCTGAGCAGCCAGCCCGCCGCCAGCCCCAGGATTAGCCCCGCAAACGGAATCAGATACGCGGCCGCGGAAGCCGCCATCACCTGCGCATCGTCCATCTGTACGACGACCTGATCCCCAACCTGCGCCTTGCCGCGCAGTTTGACGGTATGTTTTGCGCAATTCTCACTGCCGTGCATGCATGCATGGCAGTCGCCGCACGCCTCATGGCGTTCGAAGACGACGGTCAGCATTTCACCGTTGACTTCCGTGACAGTCCCCTTGTTGATCATACTCTGCTCCTTTGTTCCCGCAGGATAGGATACGCCGCTTCCGCGATTTTACGCTGCATTACTCGTAAATCTTTTCAAACTGCGTGAAGCCTTCCGCCTCCAGCAGTTCAATCTGGTGCCCGACGTTTTTGCTCATCGGCAATACGGTCACCGTCGCGCCGCTCTGGCGCATCTGCATGGCCTTGGCAATGATTTCCGTCTTGCGCTCGCGGCTGACGCGGTTGCCGATCAGGTACGCCGATGCGTTTTTGAGCTTCATGCTCTCCTGCATGTGGTCCTTGAGGATCGTGACAATGCGCTCAAAGCCGATCGAAAATCCGCTCGCCGCGACATTCTGGCCGCTGAACTTGCCGATCATCTTGTCGTACCGTCCGCCGCCGGCAATCGAGAAATTGTAGCCGTCGATGGTGACCTCGAAAATCGGGCCCGTGTAATAGCCCATGCCGCGCACGAGCGTCGGGTCAAAGACAATCTTCACGCCCGGAGCGAGCATCGGCTTGACGCAGTCGATGATCTCCGCGAGGTTTTCGCGCACGCGCGCGGGCAGCACATCCTGCGGGATATCCCGGCAGAACGCCTCGATGCTCACGCCCTCCTTGACCTCGCGGTAGACCGCCAGGTACTTGTCCACCGTCTCTTCGGCATAGCCGTTTTGCAGCAAATCCGCGCGGATGCCGTCCAGGCCGATTTTGTCAAACTTGTCCAGCGAGATGAGCACGGAACCGATCTGCTCTTCCTCAAAGCCCGCCGCCAGCGCCACCGCGCTGAGCATCTGGCGGTCATTGATGTGCACGGTGAAGTCCGTCACGCCAATTTCCGCAAAGATCTTGGAGAGCATGGAGGCGGTCGCCGTAATCAGCTCAATCTCCGCCAGGCTGCTCTCGTCGCCCAGGATGTCGATATCGCACTGGGTGAACTGGCGGAAGCGGCCCTTTTGCGGGTTGTCCGCGCGCCAAACGTTGCCAATCTGCATCGCCTTGAACGGCGTGGGCAGCTTTTCGCGGTTGCAGGCATAGTAACGCGCCAGCGGCACGGTCAAATCATAGCGAAGGCCGTTGTCCGCATACTCGCCGGTTCCCTTTTCAATGGCGCGCTGCAAATCTGCGCCGCGCTTCATGACCTTGAAGATCAGCTTCTCGTTGTCGCCGCCCTGCTTGGAGGTCAGGTTCTCAATGTGCTCCATCACAGGCGTTTCAATCTGCATGAAGCCATAGGTCGCATACGTCGCCTTGATCATCGAGAGCACATGCTCGCGCAGGCGCATATCGGACGGGAGCATATCGCACATGCCTTTGACAGGCGTTTTGATGAATTTCATGGGCATATTCCTTTCCCCGGCATGGCCGGTCGGACTTTATGGATTTCAATTCGCGGACGATTCCTCGTTTTCCTGCATGCGGCGCCATTCCTCGCGCGAAATGAGCACCGTGCGCGGCTTGGTGGGGCCTTCGGCCTCGGCCGTGATGCCTCGCAGCGTCATCTCATCGACCAACCGGCCCGCGCGCGCATAACCCACGCGCAAGCGCCGTTGCAGCATGCTGATGGACACCTGTCCGGCTTCGACCGCCAGATCGATGGCCTTGTTGAGCATCTCGTCCACGGGTTCCGCGCCCGTAGGCGCATCGCCTGCCGGAGCCTTTTCCTCCTCCGCGGCGCTGTTCATCTGCTCGATGACGTCCTCATTGTACTCCGCCTGATGCTTGCCGCGCACGTAATCGACGATGCGCTGCACCTCGTCGTCGGAGACAAAGCAGCCCTGCACACGGGTGGGCTTGTTGGCCCCCTGCGGCGCATAGAGCATATCGCCCTTGCCCAGCAGCTTCTCCGCGCCGCCCGTGTCGAGGATGGTGCGGCTGTCGATCTGCGAGGAGACGGCAAAGGCGATCCGGCTGGGGATATTCGCCTTGATGACGCCCGTAATCACGTTGACCGACGGGCGCTGCGTGGCGATGACCAGGTGAATGCCCGCCGCGCGCGCCAGCTGGGCCAGGCGGCAGATCGACTCTTCAACCTCGCCCGGCGCGACCATCATCAGGTCCGCCAACTCGTCGATGATGACGATGATCTTGCTCATCGGCTCCTCATCCGGCCCGATGGCGTTGTTGTAACCCGCGATGTTGCGCACGCCCATCGCCTCAAAGCGCTTGTAGCGGTGCTCCATCTCCACCACGGCCCAAGACAGCGCCGCGGACGCCTTCTTCGGATCGGTCACCACCGGCACCAGCAGGTGCGGAATCCCGTTGTACACGGAGAGTTCCACGACCTTCGGGTCGATCAGGATGAGCCGCACCTCGCGCGGCGAAGCGCGATAGATGATCGAGTTGATGATCGTGTTGATACAAACGGATTTGCCCGAACCCGTCGCGCCGGCGATGAGCACATGGGGCATCTTCGCCAAATCCGCCACCACCGGCGTGCCGGAGATGCCCTTGCCAAGCGCCACAGCCGTCGGCGACTTCTGCCGGGTCATCTCCTGACTCTCGAGCACGTCGCGCAGGCAAACCGTCTCGATCTTTTCGTTGGGGATCTCAATGCCCACAGCGGGCTTGCCCGGAATCGGGGCCTCGATGCGCACGCCTTCGGACGCCATGTTCAGCGCGATGTCGTCCACCAGTCCGACGATGCGCGAAACCTTGACGCCCGGCGCAGGCTGCAATTCATAGCGGGTGATCGCCGGGCCATGTGTGACGTGCGTCAGCTTGGCCTGCACGCCAAAGCTCTCCAGCGTGGAAAGCAATTTGCGCGCGCCCGACTCAATTTTCGCGTTCAAGTTGGGATCTTGCGTGGTATTGGCCCGGTCCAGCAGGTCGATGGGCGGATACATGTACGCCTCTTCGACCACGGGCGGCGCCGTATGCGTATCGCCCTTGGGCATGACCACCGGCGTGCCGTCCATCCTGTTCTCGCGAAGTTGCACAATTGTATCCTGACGCACGGGCTGAGCGGGCGTCTGCTGCGGCCGGGTGACGTCCACGGGCTTGCGCTGCACGCCGCGCGCGGGAATGGACGACGGCGCCGTATACGAGCTCGCCGAGAACGGCGCAAACTGCGCGTCCGGCTCGTGAACCGGCGTCACCAGTGTTTCTTCCATCCAGACCGGTTCCTCTTCGGGTTCGGGCTGAACGACCGGTTCTTCCGGCTCCAGCGGTACCACTTCCTGAGGAGCCTCTTCCTCCGGCATCTCCGTCACGACGGTGTAGTCTTCCTGCATCTGCTCGGGCTGCGCCGGCTCGTTTCTTTGTACCGCCTGCGTCTGCATCCCATAGAGGAACTCGTTTTCCGCTTCCTGCATCGTAAACGCGCCCCGGCGGCGGCGCTCACGCGGGTCCCGGCGCTCGTCGATGTCTACGCGCTCAAACTCATCGCTTCGCTCAATCTATAGCGGCGTCTCCCGCAGGCGGCGAACCGGCGCCGGACGCGGCGCACTTGGCACCGCGGGCTGCTCAAACAGCGGTTCAGGCGAAGGCGCCTGCGGTTCGAGCACCTGCAACTTCGCGCGGCTCTTTCGCTTGGCCGGTTGCGGAGGGGGCGTTTCCTGCTCTTCTTCCGCTCTTTGCGCCTCTTCGCGCGCCAGGCGCTCCTGCAACGCTTTTTCGCGCTCTTCGCGCTTGCGTTGGCGTTCCTCGGCCAGCGCGCGCTCTTCCTCCAGCGCTTCATCTTCCCGGGCGCGCTGCAGGGCCTGCTGCTCTTCGCGCATTTCCCGCCGCTGGGCGCGCCAGTCCTCCAGCCATTCCATCAGGTTCATGCCCACGTTGGTCAGCGATATGCCCGTGAGCACCATGAGCACCATCACGCAGGCAAAGGCGAGCATCAAAACCGCGCCCCACACATCCAGCGCCTTGTACAGCGGATACGCGAGGAACGCGCCAATCAGGCCGCCGCCGCTGCAATTGTAGGAGTCGTATTGATACGAGCGCGAAAGAAAGCTGAGATAATTGACCTCGCGCCCGTCCGCGATAAGCGCGCCGTTGATCAGGTTCACGCGGAACATTTGAAAAATCGTTTCAACAAACAAAAACAGAAGCGCGCCGCAGATCATGGTGCGCATGCTCATGCGCCTGCTGGAGAAAAAGACGAGCGTTACGCCCGCCCAACAGACCATCAGGGGCAAGAGCAGACAAAGCGTGCCGCCCAGGCCGCGCACAACCACGACGCACTGATTCAAAAAGCCGCCGCCCGACGGAATGAATTGGCAGGCCAACGCCAGCAGGCCCAAACAAAGCACCGCAATGCCGATGACCCCACGCAGCTCGACGCCCTTGCCCCCTCTTTGACGCGAGGGCGAGCCGCGCTTTCCGCTGACCTTCCGCCTGGACGTCTTCTTTTTGGTTGCCGCCTTTTTGGCCATCTTCCGACCTCCCGTGATTTCACACTTCCGCCAATGCCATATACAAAAGAATCTGCCTGAACACAATCAGTCAGATTATTATAGCACATTTCGGTTTTTCAGTAAAGACTTTCCGGCATCGCTTCATGCAGGATCAGGCAGGAGAGCACGCCCTCCTCGTCCAGATGCACCTCGAGTACATGGCCTGCCAGGGTGTACATCAGGCTCTGTCCCGGAACAAGCAAAGCATCGAAGGCTTCATCCTCATCATAGGCGACCTCCTTGTCCGGCTCTCCGAGCAGGGCCAGAACCTCCTCGCGCGTCGTCCGGCCCGTCATCAGTCCATGCAGGCCGATGCACGAAGCCCGGATGGCGGATACCGGCGTGTCCTCATCCGCCGTTTCCGCGTATTTGGGAATCTCCACCGCCCAGCCGCGCGGCCCCTTGACGGGATAGACCTTGGCCATCGTCGTAAAGTCCGGGTCCTCCAGCCCCTGGTTCTCCTCCACAGACCGAAGCGTCTGGCCCAGGGCAAGATCGCTCACCGCCCCAAAGCTGCCCTCGCCGACAGCCTGTTCAATCGCCTGCGCGTCGGCGCTCTGCGGACGGGAGAGCTCGTAAACCGGGCTTTCTTCCCCAATGTACGCCTCCAGTTCATGCCAGGCGAAGTAGACCGAACCGCTTGTTCCGTCGAAATTGCGGTATTTGTCGCCCTGATAGTACACCGTCAGGCCCCATTCGTCAAAGGCGAAACAGTCGCGCGGCATCGGCAGCAGCTCCGCCACCTCAATATAGCTGTTCATCGAAGCCAGGATTTCCTCCGAGATGATGGCTTCCATGGCCGACGCGGCGGCATCCGGATCGCTGAAGAGCTGATCAAACGTGACCTCTTCGCCCGTCTCCAGATCCATCGTGAGCGTAAACACGCGGCTGCCGTCCGAATCGTCCGCCTGTGTACCCTGCCAAATCAGGGCCATGGAAGCGATCCGGCCGTCCTGATAGACAACCGCCGATTGCCCAATCTGCGCGCCGGCGCGTCTGGCCGCCTGCTGGGCCTCCGCAGGCTGAAACCGAATATCCATGAGCGCCTTCATCGCGGCCACCTGCGCATCGGCGGCGGCCTGTTCTTCCTCGTTCAGCTCTTCCTCGCTTTCAAACTGAGGATAGAGCACCACCAAATGGCTGTTGAGTTCATCCATCTCCGTAATGCCCACCGAAAAATCCGCCAAAGCCAATGCAGGCATCAGCAAAGCGCATGCAAAGGCACAAAACCATCGTTTCATTCGCAATCACCTCTGTATGTCATGATAGGGCAAAAAACGTCCATTGTCAAGAAAACGAATGACCGCCCCGTTTTCATCCCCAGTTTTGAAATTTTCTTTCTATTCTAAAAGAGGATGGGTTGCAGCTGCCTGCCCTCCAGCGCCGCTTCCACAGCCGGATAAATCTTCGTAAAATCCGCCACGCAGCTCGTAGGCTTGCTGCGGAAATCGTCCTGCTCAAACGGCACGAAAAAAACGCCCTTGCGATTCATGAGCATGCCGATTCCCGCCGCGGAACCGGAAAGCGCGTCATTCGTGGAAACCGCAATGAGCACGGGCCGGTCGTTGCGCCGGTGGCTCTTGAAGGCCAATGTCGGCGCGGTATCGTAAATGCCGCAGGCGAGCTTGCCCAGCGTGTTGCCTGTACAGGGCGCGATCAGCAGCAAATCCAGCAATTTCTTGGGCCCGATGGGTTCGGCCTGGGCGATGGTATGGATGACCTTTTCCCCGGTAATCGCCTCCGCCTGCGCTACCCAATCCGCCGCGCGCCCAAATCGCGTGTCCGTGGTGAAGACGTTTTCCGACATGATCGGCGTCACACGAAAGCCGGCCTCGGCCAGCTGGCGCATCTGGGGCATAACGTCTTTAAACGTGCAAAAAGAACCCGTCATCGCAAACCCGATCCGAATTTCAGCCATTGCTCTTCTCCTCCTGCCCTCTTGCCCAATGGCGCTTTGCGACATCAAAGAGTGCCGCGCCCGCTTCGTGGGGCGCGTAACGCCCCGGCACACCGCTCTCCATCTCCACCTGCACGCCAAGGGACCGGGCAAGCGTCCAGTCCGCTCCGTACGGCGCGCTGGCCAATTCCAAAACCAGGGTTTCCATGCCGATGGCGCGCAAGGCGTCTTCCCCAAGCACACGCGCCGGCACGGTATTGAGAATGAGATCCGCCACGCCCACCGCGCTGGGGATCTGCGAAAGCGGCACAGGATGTGCCCCGGCCGCATGCGCCGCGCGCATCTGCATCTCATTGCGCGCACAGACGATGACAAACGCCCCCATCGCGCACAGCCTTGCGCAGAGTTCCTGCCCAATGCGGCCATATCCGGTAATCAGGCAGGTGCTGCCCAACAGCGCATGTTCCATCCGCTGCATCGCCCGGCAAATCGCGCCTTCTGCCGTCAGCTGCGCATTGCGGCGCAGAAAGAGTTCGTCGCTTGACGGGTCGATGGCTTGAGCGACAGGCAGACTCTCCGGCAATCCCTTGCCATGGATGAGCAGGCGGCACGCCGGCAGACTGGCCAAGACGTCCTCCTGTTTGCCTCCCTCGTGCGGGGGAGAGACGACGAGCCGCCCTTCTTTAAAGCTGTATGGCCATGGAAGCATGACCACATCCGCCTCTCCCCCGGACACTCCGTCCGGTTTCCATTCTCCCTCCCAGCCCGCGTGCCGGGCTGCCTCGACCGCGCCCAACATCCGGCGGTCTCCGCCTATGGCCAACAATTTCATTGCATCCCCTCCCCCCGAGGGTATGCGCAGGGGAGGCCAGGCATGCCCTTTATACGGGTTCAAGTCAAAACCAGTTTCATCGCGCATTGATGGCAAACGAAAAGAGAGCCGGCAAAATCCGGCCCTCGCTCAGTCCAGGTTCTGGTGAAGCTCCGCTTGGCGCACGTGAAATCGCGGCCTTCTCTCCGCTTCAAGCGCTATTGTATGGACGCGCGGCGAACCCGTGCGCACAGCACCGCCATGTCGTCCTGAGCCTCGCCCGTGCCCAGTGCCTGGGCAATCAGCTTTTCTCCGACGGCCTGCGGATGCAGCCATGCAACCTTTGCAATCGCCTCGCACAGTGCCTGTTCTCCACCCGGATACGATTCTGCCACACCATCCGTCATCATGACCACCACATCATTCTCTTGCAGCGTCATTCTCAGCGATCTTGCCTCCACTTCCGGCAAAACGCCGACAGGAAGCGTGTCAGCGCCGATTGAGCGAACCTCTCCGTCGCGCACCACATAGGACGCACAGGCACCCAGCTTCTCAAACGCCGTTTCTCCGCTGTGCAGGTCACATACGCACAGATCCATCGTCGCATACATTTCGCGTCCTGTACACATGAGCATCAGCGCATTGACCACGTCCAGCGCCTGCGCCCGCGTATAGCCCGCCCGCAGGCTTTCAACCATGAGCGACAACGCCGCGTGGCTCTCCTGCCGGGCGCTCACGCCGCTGCCCATCCCGTCCGAGAGCGCCAGCACATGCCTTCCGCCGGACAACGCACGCGAAACATAGCTGTCCCCGGCGACTTCTTCTCCGGAGCGGCTACGCGTGGCCGTGCCCACCTCAATGTCCAGCATCGGAACCTGCTCGAAAAGCGCCTGCGTGCATAGCAGCCCCTCCCGCATGCAGGGCCGCATGGCCACCCCGCAAGCCCGCGTGACGACGCTTTGCAACGTCACCGGCGCCACGTCTTCCGGCTTGAGCAGCAGCACCTCCATGTGACCGCCAATGCGCAGGGCATATGCCACGCGAATTTGCTCCATTCCCGCGTGAAGCAACTCATAGCGAATCCGGCGATAGGCGTCGTCATCCGGGTGAATTTCGCTGAGCGTGCGCTCGCAGACCTGATGCGCCGCAACGCTCGTCTTCTTCAGCAGCTCGATGCATTGCCGGGTGAGCGGATTCTCCTCGCCCTCCAGGCAAAGCCCTTCCATCATCCTCGCGGTGTCCTGATACAGCTGTGCCCAGGAGTGAATCATCGACGCGCAGCGCACCGCCACCGCCTCGGATTGGCTCATGCCCTCGGGGTCACTGCGTTCAATGAGAGCCGTGACCGCAGAACGCCGGGTCGGGCTCAGCACGAGAAATGGAGCGAGCCCCGGCAAGCAAAACACCAGCAAGCGCACGCGCTCCGCCTCTCCGCCCAGCAACGCGGCCGAAGCGCCCATGCCCAGGACCATCAGCAGCGCGCAAAGCCCCCTCTGCTGCACCTTGATCTCCGCCGCCAGAAAGCCGCCGCAGATCAGCATGGCCAACGGCTGCACATCCAGGGCGAGCACGGACAATACGCCCCCGAGCACCCCCGCGCACAACAGCGCCTGCTGCACACCGCCCGTATACGCATGCTCGAGGGTCAAATACAGCGCCAAGGCGCACGCGACGGCTTCACCTCCCGGCAGCGGATACATGCCCGCGATCAGCGAAGCGCAAACGGCCATCACACACAGCGGCCTTGTCTCTCCGTCGAGCTCGTCCCTGTGGCAGATGCTCAGCGCCGCCCCGCAGTACAGCACGCTTAGCGCCCCGGCCGCCACCGCGGTCAGCACCGTCGTCGCCACGTCGAGCGGGGAATCCAGACCCGTGAGCGCAAAGCAACTCAGTTGCGCGAGCGCAACCGCTGCCGCCAGCGCACGACGGCTCTGCCTGCGAGCCCACAGGCATGCGCTCAGCCAAAGCATGGCGCACAGAGGCAGTTGCCAACACTGGAGCAGGTTCCCCGTTCCATAGCTGAAAACAAACCCGGCCATGACCCCGACAAACGCCGCCGGCACACAATAACCCAATCGCAGCAGCACGCCAAACATGGCCACCTGACACGCATACCCGCCGCCCGGCAGTTGCGCCCCCGTCAGCACAGCCATCATCACGGCACACAGCATGCGTGCGAGCGGTTTTCCCGTGTCCCGAAGTGTGTCCGCAATGCCGGAAAACAACGCATCCAATGCCGAACGCCCCACCTGCCGCGGTGCACGCATGCCCTCTTGCCGCGGATGCACCGTCATGGTATCCTGTGCCATCCACAATCCCCCCATACACAAGCTGGGATCATTGTATAGCGTTTCACTCCGGCACCGTGTCGCTTTCCGGCGCGAAAAAGCACATTCGCCCGACACGTTTCTCGCCCAGGCCACACGCGCATTCAATGGTCTGTTGTTTGAACGCTTCGGCGCAAAAAAGCGCTGCCGCAAGCCCAAGGCCTGCATAGCAGCGCAATATTCTGTTGACTTGTTTTAAGGAGCTTTGTAATCAACGCTCAGCACCCGGCGCACCCCATCCTCTGAATACGCGTAGACCGGCGCCTGTTCTCCCTGAACGCAGAGCGTTTCCCCTTCCTTAAGAGCGAAGAAATCATATACCGCGCGCAAATCTTCACATGAATAAGCGCAAAGCGCGTCCCCTGTCGAATTTTTCACGGTGATGGTCGCAATTCCCGCCTGTTCGAGCAGATCCAGCGCCTGCGCGTCCAATCGGATTTCCACCTGCGCGTTTTCCCGCTGAATTTCCAAAAACATCGCCTTGCGGTCAACGCCGCGCTCAGGATACGTCACACGCTCCTTGAAGAGCAACTGTGTCGGAAAAATCGGATCGCTCACCTCATACAGGCGAAGGGACAGGCTTCCGCTCCCCAAATACGCCTGCCACAGCCAATAGGGACTGCCCCTGACGCCGCCGACAATCTGCTCCTCGCGCAGCTTCTCCAGCCGCCTCACCTGTTCTTGGGACATGTATTTCCAGGGGCGGCCAGGCGGATCGCCCGGTTCGGCTCCCACGGGCGCAAAAGCGGCAAGTGCAAGGCAAAACACGGCAAGCGCGAGCATCCTTTTCATGGGCACAGCCCCTCTTTCGCAGTGGTGATATGGCGCAAACCACCTGATGTTTCCTTTATTGTACCCCGCCTGTCAGCGCAGTGTCAAGCCTTTTCGCGCGCTCAATCCCAGGTGTCGTCATCCTCAAATGCATCGAGAAGGTCATGTTCTTCCCCCAGGACTTTATGCGCTTGCGCTGCCGGCAGTTCGCCCACATCAGAGAGCTTTTTGGCAATCGTTTCGCTGTGCCGCTGCGCGCTTTCAATGGACTCGCTAGCCTGCTGCAGCTTTTTCTGTGTCCGGCTGAGCAGCGTCGCAAAACCACCCAGATCCGTGCGCACAGCGCTCAAAAGCGTTGCAATTTCGTTCGTGCGTTGCTCAATCGCCAGCGAGCGGAAGCCCATCTGCAAGCTGGAAAGCAGCGCGGCAAGCGTCGTCGGCCCGGCGATGACCACCCGGCTCTCCT